>CAMARK010000011.1 GCA_945860205.1 Reyranella massiliensis 521
CGAGCGGCGCCGACCGGCTGCTGGCCGACGGCGATCGCGTCGAGTTCGGCCGCCGCGCGCTGGAAGTTCGCGCCACGCCCGGCCACACGTCGGGCTGCGTCACCTACGTGCTCGACGACGAGAGCATGGCCTTCACCGGCGACTGCCTCCTGATCCGCGGCTCCGGCCGCACCGATTTCCAGCAGGGCGATCCGCGCGCGCTCTATCGCTCCGTGCGGTCGCGCATTTTCGCGCTGCCCGAGGGTTGCCTGCTCTATCCCGCGCACGACTATCGCGGCCTCACGGTCAGCAGCGTGATCGAGGAGAAGAAGTTCAATCCGCGGCTGGGCGGCGAGGTCGGCGAGAATGACTATGTCGGCTACATGAAGAACCTCGACCTGCCGCATCCCAAGAAGATCGACGAAGCCGTGCCGGCCAACCTGCGCTGCGGCCAGCCCGGCAACGAGACGGTGATCCCGACGGAGCCTGACTGGGCCCCGTTGCGGTTCACCTTCGGCGGCGTCTGGGAGGTCGAGCCGCACTGGCTGGAAGAGAACCTCGCCAAGGTGCGCGTGGTCGATGTGCGCGAGCCCGCCGAATTCAGCGGGCCGCTTGGTCACATCAAGGACGCCACCCTGGTGCCGCTGGGGGAACTCGCGCAGCGCGCCAAGGACCTGCCCAGGGACAAGCCGATCGTGGCGGTGTGCCGCGCCGGCAGCCGCTCGGCGCACGCCACGGCGATCCTGCAGAAGGCGGGCTTCGCCGACATCGCCAACCTGCCGGGCGGCATGCTGCGCTGGCGCGCCGAGGGCCGCAGTGTCGAGGGTGGTGCTGCCTGATCTCAGGAGTCGCGGTAGCTTTCGCGGAACGTCAGGATGCTGGCGAAGGAGACCGCCGCCGCCGCCATCATCATGTAGGCGGGGCTCAAGTCCATCGCCGTGCGGTCGATCAGCCAGGCGGCGGCGAGCGGCGTCAGCCCGCCCATGATCCCGAAGGCGATGTTGTAGCCCAGTGAAATCGCGGTGACGCGCACGCCCTGCGGCGTCGCCTCGACCATGGTGGCGGGCATGATGCCGAGCACGGTCGCCAGGATCAGCACGAAGCCCGCCTCGCCCAGCAGGATCATCGCCGGCTGCGGATGATGCATCAGCCAGAACAGCGGCAGCGCGCCCACGAAGCCCAGCGTCGTGGCCGCCAGCAGGAGCTTCTTGCGGCCGATGCGGTCGGAGAGCCAGCCCATGGCGAACATCAGCGGCAACAGCAGCAGCATGCTGGCGGTGTTGAAGCCGAGTGCGCGGGCCGGCGCGATGCCGTCGACGGTTTGCAGCCAGCTCACGGCATAGAGGAACACCAGGTAGAAGCTGGTGGCGTTGAAGGACGCGAGGCCGGCCAGCCGCAGCACGAGCCGCCAGTGTTCGCGCAGCGTCTCGACCAGGGGCAGCGTGTGCCGCCCGGTCGCGGCGGCGCGCGGCGCCTCGGCGATGTGGCGCCGCAGGAAATAGCCCGCGACGCCCACCAGCAGGCCCAGCACGAAGGGGATGCGCCAGCCCCAGGCGTCGAGCATCGCCACCGGCATGGCCGCGGCCAGCAGCGCTCCGGCGGCCGATCCCGACAGCATGCCGAGGTTGGCACCGCACGAGGCCAGCGCACCGATCGCGCCGCGGCGGCCCGGTCCGGCGCGCTCGACCAGGAACACGAAGGCAGTGGTGGCCTCGCCGCCGACCGACAGGCCCTGGATGACGCGGAGCAGGGTGAGCGCGATGGGCGCCGCCACGCCCAGCACCTCGTAGCCGGGCAGCACGCCCACCAGGAAGGTCGGCACCGCCATCGCCATCACCGAAAAGGTGAGCGCGGCGCGGCGACCGAAGCGGTCAGCGATGTGGCCGACCACGATGCCGCCCAGCGGTCGCATGAGGTAGCCGACGGCGAAGATGCTGAATGCCGCCAGCACCTGCGCCGTGGGATCCTCGGCCGGGAAAAAGGTGCGGCCGATGATGGCGGCGAAATAGCCGTAGATGGCGAAATCGTACCATTCGAGCACGTTGCCGATGGTGCCGGCGGCGACGATGCGGCGTGTGTTGGGAGGTTCCATTGCCATCATTATGGCAGACGCCCGCGCGATTCGCCCAACACCGCCGTTCGCCGCCTTGAAGGGCGACGGAGCCGGGCGCATGTTCCAGGTATGTTGCGAGCCTTAGCCCTTGCCGTTCTGGCGACGACCCTGTCGGCCGGCGCGCGTCTGCCGGTTCACGCGCAGATCATAGGCGTTCCCATGGAAGAGGCGCGCGAGATCGCCAAGCAGGCCTACCTCTACGGCTTCCCGATGGTGGAAGCCTACAAGACGCTCTATGGCCAGGCCGTCGAGACCGGCGGGCTTAACTACAAGGTGCCGTTCAACACCATCGGCAACACCGCGCAGGTCTTCACGCCCAAGGACACGGCGATCGTCACGCCGAACTCCGACACGCCCTATTCGATGATGTGGATGGACCTGCGCGCCGAGCCGCTGGTGCTGACGCTTCCTGAAGTCGACACGAAGCGCTTCTATCATGTCCAGCTGATCGACCTTTACACCCAGAACTTCGCCTATCTCGGCAAGCGCGCGACCGGCAGCAAGGGCGGCAGCTTCCTGGTGGCGGGCCCTAACTGGAAGGGCGAGACGCCGCCGGGGATTCAGAAGGTGGTGCAAAGCGAGACCGAGATTGCCTACGCGCTCTACCGCACCCAGCTCTTCGGTCCGGCCGACCTCGACAACGTCCGGAAGATCCAGGCGCAATACAAGGTGCAGCCGCTCAGTGCATTCCTCAAGCAACCGCCACCGCCGGCGCCACCGACGATCGACTGGCTGAAGCCCGAGCCCCGCAACATGACGATGGCGATGACGACGACGCCGGAGATCTTCCGCTACCTCAATTTCCTGCTCGCCTTCTGCCCGACCGATCCCAATGAGAAGGACCTGATGCGGACCTTCGCCAAGATCGGCATCGTTCCCGGCAAGCTCTTCGATGCAAAAGCGCTCGTGCCCGACCTGCGGAAGGCACTGCAGGACGGCATCGACGATGGCGTGAAGGAATTCGAGTTCTTCAAGCGCACCCAGCTCGACACCCACAAGGTCGGCACGCCGGCCCTGTTCGGCACGCGCGAGCATCTCGGCAACAACTATCTCTTCCGCTACGCCGCTGCCCGGCTCGGCATCTTCGGCAACTCGGCCGAGGAGGCGATCTACCACGGCTACTTCCTCGACGGATCGGGCGCGCCACTCGATGCCGCCACCAAGCGCTATGCGCTCACCTTCGCCAAGGACAAGATGCCGCCGGCCAACGCCTTCTGGTCGGTCACGATGTACGACGGCAAGACCCAATATCTCGTCGACAATCCCCTCAATCGCTACCTGATCAACTCGCCGATGCTGCCGCAGCTCAAGTTGGATCCCGACGGTGGGCTCACACTCTACGTCCAGAAGGACCAGCTCGGCGCCGACAAGGCCAGCAACTGGCTGCCGGCGCCCGCGGGGCCGTTCTTCCTCGTGCTCAGGCTCTACGAGCCGAAGGCGGAAGCGCTCGACGGCACCTGGCAGGTGCCGCCGTTGCGAGCGCTCGAATAGGAGAGAGCGACGTCCAGCCTGCGCGAATCAAAAAGCGGCCTGACCCCCTCCGCCTCCGAAGGAGACGGAGGGGGTCGAAGCTTCGCCTACAGCCAGTACGTCGGTACGCCGTAGTACTTGTCGACCTTGCGGCCGTAGTCCGGCGTCCATGAGAAGTCGTCATCGCTGTCGTAGCTCGGGGCGCCTTCCAGCGTCGTCTTGTCGAGATTCACGACATAGCCTTCCATGCTCGTGTCGTACTTCAGGCTCGCCCACGGCAGGGGGTGGTGCTTGTCGCCGATGCCGAGGAAGCCGCCGAACGACATCACGGCATAGATCGCCTTGCCGCTGACCTTGTCGATCATGATGTCCTCGACATTGCCGAGCTTGTCGCCATTGGGATTGTAGACGTTGGTACCGGTCACCTTTTCGGCGGCGATCAGCGTGCTCGACGTGATCGAAGTGGCGTCTGCCATTTGTGTCTCCTGCGTTGGGGTGAGACCGCGCATCGCGCGGGTCACCTGGAGAACGCTGCTGTCTCGGCAGAGTTGCCGCCGTTGATGCCTGCAAATTTCAGGCGCAAATTTCAGGTGCAAATTTCAGGTGCGAATTTCAGGTGACGGCGCGATGCGACGGGGCCTTGCCCTGGGCGAAGACGATCTGATTACCATCGGGATCGGCCACGATCGCGAGCGCCACACTGTCGGACCGGCTCGCCGACTTGACCGGGATGCCCTTGGCCTCCAGGTCGGCGATCCGTGCCTCGACGTCGGTCTCCACCAGGGTCACGGACGAGGCGCCGGCACGCCCGGAATCCTGGAAGACCTGGATCCAGCCACCACCGCTGAATTCCCATTCCGCGACTTCCTTCATGGGCTGCAGATCGGGCTGGCGGCCGAGCAGTTTGACGTACCAGCCGATCGCGGCGTCGAGATTGCCGACGGCGACGCCGGCCAAGGCATTTCTGGTCGTCATGGGGCTTCCTTTCGGGCATGGCCGGGTGGGGCATGCTCAAGACAACGGTCGGGAGACAACGGTCGGGCGGGCGGGGTGTTCCCCGCGGGTATTTGCCCGGCGCGAGCTTCTACCCGCGCTCGATGACGCGCTCGAGCCGCCGACTGAGGACCCAGGCGAGGCCCAGGAACACCACCAGCAACCCAACGCCGAGGCCCGACGAGGCGTTGCTCAGCGTCTTCTCGGAGACGTAACCGAAGGCATAACCGGAGCCGACGGTGGCCACCGACCAGACGCCCGCCGCCACGAAGTTCAGGACCAGGAAGCGGGGCCACGGCAGCGACGAGGCGCCGTAGGCAAAGCCCGCGATGCCGCGGATGCCGTAGGGATAACGGTGGATCAGGATCATCCAGAGATAGTGCCGGTCGGCGAGCCGGGCCACGAGCCGCACCGCGCGCTCGATGCGCGGCCAACCGCCCAGCCATCTCGTGCCGAACCGCCGCCCGACCCAGAAGCGCACGACATCGCCGGTGAAACTGCCGACCCAGCACACCGCGATCAGCGGCCCGAGCTCGAACGCGCCGCCTTGGGCCGCATAGCCGGCGAAGATCGCCAGCAGCAGCGTATGCAGCATGGCGTAGGCGAACATGAAGCTGTAGGCCGCCTCGCCGTGCTGGCGGAGGACGGCGAGGAAGGACGCGAGGTCGGTGGGGAGCATGGCTCTCCCTACCGGAGTGCTTGCCCCGCCTCAACACTGACGAAAAAGTGCTCACCCTCGGGGCCACCGGCTCGGGGGGAGCAGGTATGGTGGCCCTGAGGGGAGCGACCGGAGCAGGGTATGGCTCCTCCGGTGTCGGTGGCTCGACGAACTCTCAAAAGCGCCTGGATATGCCCTTGGCGCTGTTGACCATGATGCTCGCCAGCGGTGCTTCGATCTCATAGACCAACCCGTCAGGCGCAAAATTAATCCTCGGCAAGGCATGAAGGTCGAGTGCGACCGCTTTTTCGAGCAGCAAACGACCGAAGCCCTGGCGGGTCGGCGGATCGACGGGCGGTCCGTTGAGTTCCCGCCACAGGAATCTGAATCTCTTCTCCGTATCCTCGCCCTCGGTCGACCACTGAATCGCGACCTTGCCCCATGGCCCGGACAGGGCGCCGTATTTGGTCGCATTCGTGGCAAGTTCATGCACGGCGAACGTGAAGGTCTGCGCCACTTTGGGATTGAGCATGATATCGGGGCCAACGGCTTTGACGCGGCCGGAAAAGCCTTCCAGCTCGAGCCGGATGATCTCGGCCACGGACGCGCCTTCGAAACCGGCAACCGCCAGCACCGATTGGCCTCGCGCGAGCGCTTGCAGGCGCTGCGTCAACACCTCGCGCGCCTCGGCAAGCGTTCGGGGACTGGTCAGGCTGAGGGCCACGATGGATTGAATCACGGTGATCAGGTTTTTCCCGCGGTGCTCGAGCTCGCTCATGAGGAAGCGCTGGCGCTGTTCCGCCTCCCGGCGCTCGGTGACATCGTAGAAGCAACTGATGGCGCCGATGATGTCGCCGCATTTGTTCCGCAGCGGGCGAATGTTCACGATCACGATGATTCGAGACCGGTCGGGCCGCTCGATGACCACTTCCGTATCAAGCGCCACCGGCATGGTGCCGTTCAACACGTCGGCCATCGGACACTGCTCGTGGGGAACAAATCTGCCGTCCGGATCGAACAACTTGAACGAGCCGCAAAACCGCTCGTCATTGTCGCCTGCCGTGGGCTCGCGGCCCCACAGTTCGACGGCGCGACGGTTGAAGTCCTGGATCACACCAAGAGCGTCGCAGGAATAGACAGCCATGGGCCCTAACTCGAACAAGGCCCGATAGCGTTCCTCGCTTTCGCGCAACGCCTTCAGTTCGAGCTCGCAGCTTGCGACTGTGCGCTGCCCCAGGCTTTCAGGCTTGGAAAACACGCAGATGTCCGCGGGGGGGGTGTTGCGGGGCATGACGCCCTCACTTCCCCGGCAATCTTTGCCGGCCGTTGTCTCCTGGTTACCTGAAGCGGACATCCGTCAGGCATGTCGATGCATGTCTTGTGTGGTGCTCTTGGACAAACTTTTTTGTTTTTGAGAGGGAACCTATTCACGCGCCCAATTTGGCGCAGAGTTCACACACAATGTCTGAAGTCGGACAGTATGTGTCCGGTAATCGACATAAGTGTTCAATATTGGACAGGAACGGTTCCCTGGTTTGGACGTTCTATGCTTGAACCGGCTCGACAACGAACCACAATGCGCGCCTGTTGGCAGCCATCGAACACAATGAGGAAGGACAACGCGGTGGTCGCCAGGCGCACGGCTGCGGAGGCTCCTGCCAACCGATTGCTCGGTTTGCTGTCGTCCAAGGACTACAAGCGGCTTCTGCCGCATCTTCAGCATGTGCCGCTGACCTACAGGCAGTCGCTCTATCGGGCCCGTCAGCGTCTGGAGTTTGTCTACTTCATCGAGACCGGCGTCGGCTCCCTGGTCAACACCATGGCCAACGGTCAGGCGGCCGAGGTCGGCACGATCGGCAACGAGGGCGTGGTCGGCCTGCCGCTGCTGCTTGGCGACGACCGCGCGCCCACTACCGTCTATATCCAGGTGCCCGGCGCCGGCCTGCGCATGACGGCGGCGCGGTTCAGCGCTGAACTGGCGCGTAGCGCTTCGATGCGCACGGTGATGCACCGTTATGCCCATGCGCTCTTCAACCAGGTCGCGCAGTCGGCGGCGTGCAACCACTTCCATACCCTCCAGCAGCGCTGCTGCCGCTGGATTCTGATGACTCACGATCGCATGCAGTCCGACGAGTTCCTGCTGACCCAGGAGTTCCTCGCCATGATGCTGGGCGTCCAGCGCACCGGGGTCTCGGCGGCGGCGGGAGGACTCCAGCGCGCCGGCCTCATCCGCTACAGCCGCGGTGTCGTCACCGTCCTCGATCGCCGCGGCCTGCGGCAGGGCTCGTGCGAATGCTACGGAGTTTCCAAGCGGGAGTTCGATCGTCTGCTTGGCGACCCGCCCCGTCGTGACGTCCAGCGGCGCAAGACACGCGCCGGCGGAGTTTGAAGCCAAAGTGTGACGGCCTACGCGGTGAATTGACTGATCTCTGCGCGTCCGATTCGACGAATTTGAGAGCACAGTTGGTCAGATTCGTTCTTAGTGTTGGCTCTATAGTTACGTGGCATTCTTTTTGGAGATGTCATGCTCGTCGTCGAACTGGCCATCGTCGTTTGCCTGATCGTGGTCAACGGTTTTCTGGCAATGTCGGAGCTGGCCCTGGTGTCGGCCAAGCGGCCGTTGCTGGAACAGATGGCGCGCGCCGGGTCGCGCGGCGCCGGCGTTGCGCTCGAGCTGACGCGCGAGCCCGGCCGGTTCCTGTCGGCGGTGCAGATCGGCATCACCCTGGTCGGCATCATCGCCGGCGCCTTCAGCGGCGTCACCATTGCCGAGCGTGCCGACGCCTGGCTCGAAAGCTACGGCGTGCCGACGCGCTTCGCGGAGCCCGTGGCGTTCGCCGTCGTGATCGTGACGATCACCTATTTCTCGGTCGTGCTCGGCGAGCTGATCCCCAAGCAGGTCGGGCTGCGCAACGCCGAGCGGGCCGCGGTGATCGTCGCCCGGCCGATGCAGCTTCTCGCCATGGCCGCCAGTCCGGTCGTGAGCCTGCTCGACGTGTCGGCCCGGCTCGGCCTGCGCCTGCTTGGCCAGTCGCGGCAGCAGGGAGCGAGCGTCACCGACGATGAAATCAGGACGATGATCGACGAGGCCGAGCGGACCGGGCTCGTCGAACCGGAGGAACGCTCGATGATCTCGCGCGTCATGCGCCTCGGCGACCGCTCGGTGCGCGCCATCATGACGCCGCGGCCGGACGTCGAATGGCTCGATCTCAAGGACAGCGAGGACACGATCCGCGATGAAGTCCGCAACGCCAAGCATGGTCGCCTTCTGGTGGCGGACGGCGACATCGACGAGATCGTGGGCGCGCTCCCGGTCCGGGCCGCGCTCGTCGCCCTGATGGATGATGGCGTCAGCGCGATGTGGGCGCTGGTCGAGAAGGTGCCGGCCGTGAGCGACCGGCTGGGCGCAATCGACGTCGTGGAGCAGTTGCGCCAGTCGCCGCTCAACATGGTGGTGGTCGTCGATGAGCATGGCAGCGTCGAGGGCATCGTCACCGAAGGCGACATCCTCAAGACCATCGTCGCGGACATCGAGGAGGACGAGGGGCCGCAGATCGTGCAGCGCGACGACGGCTCGCTGCTGATCGACGGCAGCTTTCCCATCGACGAACTGGGCGAGCGGCTCGGCATTCCGCTGCCCTCGAGCCACGACTATCACACGGTCGCGGGCTTTGCGCTTACCCGGATGCGTCGCCTGCCGAAGGTGGGCGAGTCGTTCCGCCACGGTCTGTGGCGCTTCGAGATTGTCGACGTCGACGGCCAGCGCATCGACAAGGTGCTGGCGGCGCCGCAGCCGGCGCTGCATCGCGGCGTCTGACGTGCGGCGACAAGTCGCCGCTAGAGTCCTTCCGACTGGTATCGAATCGCCTGATCTGGCGGACAAAACAACCTCATGCTGAGGAGCCGTGCGAAGCGCGGCGTCTCGAAGCATGGGCTGCAGCATGACTGGTTCCCACCCTTCGAGACGGCGCTGCGCGCCACCTCAGCGTGACGTGAGTTTGGGTGAGTCGGAAAGACTCTAGAAGAGCAACCGCTGGTCGCGCGCGGCTCGGCGCGACGCGCCGTCCTTGCACACCGGCCCGCCGTCGTTCCGCCGGAGCCCTACCTTCCTTTCGCCTTCAGCCAGGCATCGATCACCGCAATTTCCTTTTCCTGCGCCGTGATGATGTCCTGCGCCAGCTTCTTGACCTCCGCGTCCTTGCCGTTGGCGAGATCGACCTTGGCCATGTCGACGGCAAGCTGATGGTGGGGCCGCATGTGGATCATGAAATCGAGATCGGCGTCGCCGGTGAACTTCATCATCGGCATCCCGTCCATCATCTTCATCATGGCGGCCTTGTAGCCCTTGGTGGAGGCCGAGTCGCTCGGATCGGGGGCCATCATTTTCATGTCCATGCCCGACTTCATTTCCATGCCCTTCATGTCCATGCGCTTCATGTCCATGTTCGTCATCATGCCCATGGCCTTGTGCAGTTGGGCACTGCAGCCCTTCTCGTCTTTCTTCGCCATCATGTCCTTGGCGATGTCCATTTCCTTCATGACCGCCATCTTCTTGCCGGCGTCCGTCATGGTCATCATGGAGTCGTTGGCGGCCTTCATGCTGGCCTCGGAGCAGGTCATGCCGGCCATTGTGCCGGAAGTCTGGGCAAAGGCCGGGACTGCGCCGAGCAACGCGGTCGAGAGAGCGACGCAGATTAGCGGGCGGATCATCCTCATGGCGGTTCCTTCCGGGTGGTTACGGTCAATTGATTGATCGGGCTCGGATCAAACGCACGGGCACGCGCCAAGTTCCGCGATTGCAGGCAAGTCGGGGAACTACCGGCCGATCCGTGCGTTGCCCCGTTGGGTTGGGAGGCCCGCTCGTCAAAGCCCGCCCAAACCTTTCTGAGGAGTACGAACATGATGGGCGGCAGCGACGGCTGGGGGATGGGTTGGGGAATGGGTGGCTTCGGCGGGATCGGGACGATCGTGGTCGTGTTGGTCGTCCTGGGTATCGTCTTCTTTGCGTTGCGGCGCCGGAATTCGTGACCATCGGAGTTCGTGACCGAGGGCAGGCCCGTCCGCATCCCGACTCCGTTGAGGTATTCGAATGAAATATTATATTTCCAAGGTCGTGAGCGGCGGCTTCCCGGCCGTCGTCGAGCGCGTCGTCGAGGCCCTCAAGGCCGAGGGTTTCGGCGTCCTGACCGACATCGACGTCAAGGCGACGATGAAGAAGAAGCTCGATATCGACTTCCGCGATTACCGGATACTCGGCGCCTGCAACCCGCCGCTGGCCCACGAGGCGCTGACCGCCGACGACAAGATCGGAACCATGCTGCCGTGCAACGTGATCGTCCAGGACCTCGGCGGCGGCCGGATCGAGGTCGCCGCCATCGACCCGGCGATATCGATGCAGCAAGTCGGCAATCCGGCGCTCAAGACGATCGCCGAATCGGTCACCGGCAAGCTCGGGCGGGTCATCGCCGCCATCTAGCGCGGGACAGATCGTCGTCGTTGCCGACGGCCAGAGCGTGACCGCGCCTACCGGAAACGGTCTTCCAGCTCCGCCCAGCGCGACGAACCCTCCTTGAACACGACCAGGAACAGCTCGCGGAACAGCCGCTCGATCCGGGGATCGTTCGGGCCCGAAGCGTCGGTCCAAGCCGTGGTGTAGGACAGCATGCGGTCGTTCCGGCAATAGATCGCATAGACGTAGAACACACCCGGCTTTCCGGGGCGGAAGCGCGCGGGTTCGCCGGCGCAGACCGGATCGGCGTTGAGGTTGAGCGCCGGATCGAACACCAGCACCAGCCGATAATCGGGCCTGGGCGCCGGCGCGGGCCGATCATAAGTGAAGGTGAGCGCCGGCCGCGGCTTGGCCGATTGCATCATCGGCAGCAGCGTGGCTGCTACAGTGGCCGGATCGACGCCGGGGAAGGGGTTGCCCGCCAGCACGACCTGGAACGGCTTGTTGTCGGTGGCGGACCAGAACTCGCGATAATCGTACTGCGGCGCGTAATAGGCGCCGCCAACGGTGGCGGCGACAGCGATTGCCGGCAGCACGATCAGGGAGACGAGCGCGACTGCAATCCGGCGGGGTATACGCATGGGAAACTCCTGGTTTGAGCCCCGCCTATGAACCTGGGGCCCAGGTCGCGCCAATCAGGCTTCCGTGAGGCTTGTGTGAATGCAAAAGAAAACGCCGCTCGGATGAGCGGCGTTCATATCCACTGAAGAAGAGAGGCGTGGCTCAGGCCATCGCCTTGATGCGCGCGCTGAGGCGCGACACGCGACGCGAGGCGGCATTCTTGGTGACGATGCGCTTGATCGCGCCACGCTGGATCTCCGGCTGCGCCGCGCGCAGCGCTTCCTGGGCGGCCTTCTTGTCGCCGCCGGCGATCGCTTCCTCGACCTTCTTGACCGAGCCGCGGATGCGGCTGCGCCGTGCCGTATTCACGGCAGTGCGGGTCTCCGTCTGGCGGGCGCGCTTCTGGGCCGACTTGTGATTAGCCATTTAGTCCTCGTTGCTCGAAGCGCGCGCTTATACGGGCCGCATGGCGACCGGTCAAGAATGCCAAAACAGGCGTAATCATGGTTTGACCGCCTTGCGCGCATATTGAATGCGACGATTGGATGCCGCCACCTGCTCCGGATCGACCTCGAAGCCGACATACGAACAGCCGAGCTTGAGGGCGGCTATGCCGGTGGTCCCCGACCCGGAGAATGGGTCGAACACGATCACGTCTTCTCCGGTCTTTCCGTAGGCTTCGATGCATCGACGGGGAAGCTCCTCCGGGAAGCGGGAGAAGTGAGCAAGCCCGTCGACTTTTTCATTGCCGAATTCCCAGACGCTGGCGACCGGCGGAGTCACGCGAAACGAATGGCTTTCGTTTTTTGCGAAGAGATAGATTGCCTCGTGCTGCCGATGCGGCCGGCGGCAGCGGCCCTCCGGCATGGCGTTGCGCTTGCGCCAGATAACCTCGCCTCGCGAGAGATATCCGGCATCCGAGAGTGCGATGACGAGGCGATACGGCAAGGCAAGGAGATTGCCATATCGCAACCAGCCTTCATCCTTGTCGATGAAGGCCTTCCGTTTGGCGCGGGGCTTCGTATAGGCGGAATTGCTCGACTTGAGGCCGTCCTTGCCGGGCCCGAGCGAACTATAGGCTCTGTCGTCCAACCGCCATTTGACCGGGGTGTTGTAGGCGTCCCCCAGGTTGATCCAGACAAGCCCATCGGACTTGAGCTTCGGCATGAAGGCCGTGAATATCGCCACGAGGGCTCGCAGATAATCGCGGGGATCCTCCTCCACGCCGGTGCCGGACGAGGTGCGCTGTCCCCAATATGGCGGCGACGTGACCAGCACATCGATGCTCTCGTCGGGAAGTTCCCGGATGAGTTGCGCGCAATCTCCAAGGACCACTTCGTCCAACCGGAATGGACCAAGATTGCCCGACCGCTTTTTCTCCAAGGTGGTGCTCATGCTCATCCTAGCCCAGAGGCAGCACGTCCTTGATGATGCGCTGGGCGATCTCGTCCTCGCCCATCACCACGAGCTCGGCGCCGAGACCGCGCAGATAGTCCACCTCGGCGTCGGTATGCGCCCGCGCCATGACGCGGATCGACGGGTTGGCCTTGCGCGCGCGTTCGATCAGGTTGCCGGCCTCGAACGGGTCGGGGATGGCGGAAATCAGCCATTTCGCAGCCGGTAGGTTGAGCTGCTCCAGGGTTGATTCCTCGCCCGCAACGCCGCTGATGGCCAGGATCCCGCGTGCCTTCAGGGCTTCCACGTGTGCCTCGTCATCCTCGATCACCAGCAGCGGCACGTTGGCGGCCTTCAGCGCCTCGGCGATGCGGCTGCCGACGCGGCCGTGGCCGACGATAACGGCGTGACCTGTCGGCGCGGCCGGCGTCTCGCCGGGGGCGGGCGGGGCGGGGACCTTTGCCTTCGCTTCGGCCTCGGCGGCGCGGCGCGTCATGCGGTCGAGCAGCAGGAAGATCAGGGGATTGACCAGGATGGAGAGCAGAGCGCCGGCCACGATCAGGTCGCGGCCGCGCGGCGGCATGATGTCGAGCTGGACGCCCAGCACCGCCAGGATGAAGGAGAACTCGCCGATCTGGGCCAGGCTGGCGGCGATGGTGAGGGCCACCAGGTTGGAATGGCCGAAGGCGCGCAAGATCAGGTAAGCCGCCGCCGACTTGCCCAGCACGATGATCAGGAAAGTCGCCAGCACCGTCAGCGGCTCGGCCACCAGGACGCTGGGATTGAACAGCATGCCGACGGAGACGAAGAACAGCACGGCGAAGGCGTCGCGCAGCGGCAGCGTCTCGCGCGCCGCCTGCTGGCTCAGTTCCGACTCCGCCAGCACCATGCCGGCGAAGAAGGCGCCCAGTGCAAAGGAGACGGCGAAGAGATGCGTGGCGCCGAAGGCGACGCCTAAGGCAATTGCCAGCACGGCGAGGCGAAACAGCTCGCGTGAGCCGGTGTGCGCCACATAATGCAGCAGCCAGGGAATGGCTTTGCGGCCGACTACCAGCATGAGCACGACGAAGGCCGAGACCTTCAGCGTCGTGACGCCCAGCGTGCCCCAGAGGCCGGCGACGCCGAGCAGGCCTTCCAGCCAGCCGCTCGCCACAGGCGTCGCGGCCGTGCCGCCCATCAGTCCGGCCAGCGGCGGGATGAGGACGAGGGTGAGCACCATCACCAGGTCCTCGACGATCAGCCAGCCGACGGCGATGCGGCCGCGGTCGGTCTCGACCAGGCGGCGGTCCTGCAGCGCCCGCAACAGCACGACGGTGCTGGCCACCGAGAGGGCGAGACCAAAAACGAGACCGGCGCCGAGAGTCCAGCCCATCAGCAGCGCGAGGCCGATGCCCATCGCGGTCGCCACCGCGATCTGGCCGAGCGCGCCGGGCACCGCGATGGTCTTCACCGACATCAGGTCTTTCAGCGAAAAATGCAGCCCGACGCCGAACATCAGCAGGATCACGCCGATCTCGGCCAGTTCGGTGGCGAGCTTGCCGTCGGCCACGAAGCCCGGCGTGAAGGGACCGATCATGACTCCGGCCAGCAGATAGCCCGCGATCGCGGGCAGGCGCAGCCGCTGGGCGATGAGGCCGAAAATGAAAGCGAGGCCGAGGCCCGCCACGATGGTGGCGATCAGGGGCGTGTCGTGCGGCAGAACGCTTACTCCTCGGCTGGCAGGATGATCCCCAATCATATTTGGGGTTGTTCAGCCTCCGTGCAACCGAGCAGTTCTACAGGCGCTACGCCGGCGGGATCGTATAGCCGTTGCGCCGGAGGAGCTCTTCCATCGTGCGGACACCGCTGTCATGACGGCCGGCGATGCAATCGATCTCGGCGGATTTGCGCGGCATATCCCAGCCGCCGCCACCTTCGCTCTTGCTGCCGCCATGGCGGACCCAGAATTCGATGAGCTGCTGGCAACGCGTCAGGGGATCGCTGCTCAAGGTTTGGACGTTGGCAACTTGGGCAACGGCGACACCGGTTGCCGCCAGGAGCGCGATGACAGCGAGAGGCGATCGGATCACGGGTATGCGGATCATGGCTAGGCGGATCATGGGCGCGGGTTGATCACGGCGGTCTTGTCGTGGAGGTAGAGTCCGCGACAGTCGCGGGGCGCCGCCCAGTTGGGATGCGACCACTTGGTCGGCCGCCGGATGGCGACGGCGTACTTGTTGGGGTCTTCCAGCGAGAGGCTGACGAAGCATTGCGCCTCGCCGCCACCGCTCCGGTAGCCGCTCACTTCGAACACCGGGCCGACGATCTCGGGCAGGCGCACGCCCGCCGCGCGGAGATCGGCGTAGAGCTTGTCGATCGCTCGCTCGCTGCGCATGACCGGGTAGGAGGCGAGCTGGTCGGACAGCGCACCGTTCACCTTCAGCGATGACATGTTCTGCTGGATGTTTTCCAGCATGTACCGCTTGGCCTGCCGTGCCGTCATCGCTCTCACCTGCTCGGGCTTCGCCGGATTGGTCCAGCCGGTCGAATGGTTGCAGATGTTGAGCGCCTGCTCGGCCGGGTCGATCGCGGGACGGTCGAGGCCGATGGGGCAGACCTTGAGCGTCAGGAATTCCTCGTTGGTATTGGTGTAGGCGAACTCGTCCTGCGGCTTGGTCATCATCGAGGCCACGAACCGGGGATCGATGCCGAGGTCGGCGGCATAGAGCATCACCGCCGTGGTCGCGGCCCTGGCCTCGATGAAGCCCTGGCGCCGGCCCTGCGTCGGATCGTCGGCGGTCGGCGCCTGGGCGCTGTTGGGGTTGAGGTAGAAAGCGTGGAAGCCCAGCTTGGCGCCGATCTCGAGGCGGTGGCTGCGGGTCCTTTCGGAAGGCTCGTTGGTTTCGCCATGCGACGAGGTTCCGCCCAGGAAGGCCAGCGCACAGGCCGACAGGCAGATGTCCCTTTTGCGCACCACGGTGGCGACGTTGTAGTCGCGGAACAGGTAGCCGACTTTCAGCCCCTCGTTCAGGTCGCCGCCCAGGCTGCTCAACTCGACGGTGGCCAGCGGTGCCCCAGGCGCGGCCTTCGACTGACCCTCCAGGCGCGCGAGGAGTTCCCGCATCGCTTCGGCGTCGCCCTGCCGGAACGGACCCGAGAAACGGATCATGGTCGAGAGACCAGGGCCCGGCCTGGTCTTGACGTCGATGTCCGCGGCCTGCGCCCCAAGCGAGCACAGGAAAAATAGGCCTGCCGACAAGCATCCACCGATAGGCTGTCTCGTCATCGTACCCTCAGCACCAGAAACGCGGGGTCATATTTTGGGTACGGCGCGCGATGCCTCGCGGACGGGACACGCTGGATCACAGAGGTGTGAGCGGTCTCCGGAAGTAGATGGCAAGTGGCATTCCGCCGGCAGATAGTTCCCCGGAAAAGGCAGTAAAATCATGATGTTGTCACGGGACTTTCATGGCCGGGCAAAGCCGCTGGGTGTTGAATGGCACAATGGAGCCCATCGCCATCGCCGATTCCCTCGACCGCTTCCATTGGGAAGCCCTGCGTGCCCTGGGCGCGCCCTCCCCGGACGCCAGCCGCCTGAGCGAGGCGGTGCTGAAGCAGCTCCTAGGCTCGGACCTGCTGGAACTCCACGGCGACCGCCCCGCGATCACGGCCAAGGGCCGCCGCGTGGTGGCCTGCGGCTCGCCGCGCCTGTGGAATTCCTAGAGTTGCAAGTTCAGCAGGAATAAGGTAGGAAAAAGCCTACGGTGGGCGGAGACTGCCCCGCCTCCTTTTCCCGTCTCTGATCGTCTTTTCCCCCGCGACGCGGGCGGCAAGCGCTTGCGAGGGGAGGGTGACTTTTCAGACAGGCCCACCATTTTGGCCTGCGTTGAAAAGAATCGTCCGGTTCAATCCGGCTGGCGATTTGCGAATTTTCAGACAGACACATTCTGGACAACTCGTGTCCATTAATTGCTATCTGTGAGGCTGCATTTCTGGAGGAACGCTCAATGGCATCGCCGCTTTTCGACCTCACCGGCAAGGTCGCCGTCGTCACCGGCTCGAGCAAGGGCATCGGCAAGTCGATCGCCCTGCATCTCGCCCTGCAGGGCGCCAAGGTCGTGGTGTCGTCGCGCAAGGCGCCGGCCTGCGAGGAGGCGGCGGCGGAGATCCGCAAGGCCGGCGGCCATGCCACGGTCATCCCCTGCAACATCTCCGACAAGGCCCAGGTCGAGCGGCTGATTTCCGAGACCCGCAAGCAGCTCGGGCCGGTCGACGTGCTGGTCTGCAACGCGGCCTCCAATCCCTACTACGGGCCGAACGAGAAGCTGCCGGACGATGTCTTCATGAAGGTGATGCACAACAACATTCTTTCCAACATGTGGCTGGTCAATCTCTGCCTGCCCGACATGCGGGCCAAGAAAGACGGCTCGATCATGATCGTGTCGTCGATCGGCGGCGTGCGCGGCTCAGCGGTGATTGGCGCCTACTGCATCTCCAAGGCCGCCGACATGCAGCTCGCGCGCAACCTCGCGCTCGAGTACGGGCCCGACAACATCCGGGTGAATACCATCGCGCCCGGCCTGGTGCGCACCGACTTCGCCAAGGCGCTGTGGGACGATCCGGTCTATCTCGACAAGCGCCTGGCGACCGCGCCGCTGCGCCGCATCGGCGAGCCCGACGACATCGGCGGCATCGCCGTCATGCTGGCCGGCAAGGCCGGCGCCTTCATCACCGGCCAGACCATCATCGCCGATGCGGGGGTGACGATCGGAGGTTAGGGGCGGGGGGTAAAGTGGCGAAAACACGGAGGAAACAACAATGAAGCGCATAAGCGTATTGATCGGCGTTCTCGGCCTGCTGCTCGCCGCACCGGCGGGCGCGCAGCCCTATCCCAGCAAGCCGATCCGTATCGTGGCGCCGTTCCCGCCGGGCGGCGTCGCCGACGTGCTGGCGCGGGCGATCCAGCCCGGGCTGCAGGAGGCGCTGGGCCAGCAGGTCATCATCGACAACAAGCCGGGTGCCGGCGGCAACATCGGCGCCGAGATCGTGGCCAAGGCCGACCCCGACGGCTACACGCTGCTGCTGGCCTCGGCCGGCATCCTGACGATCAACGAGTTCCTCTATTCCAAGATGCCGTTCGATCCGGCCAAGGCCTTTGCGCCCATCACCGTGGTCGGCGACATGCCCAACATCGTCGTGGTCAATCCCAAGACCGGCCTGAAGACGCTGAAGGAGCTGATCGACAAGGCCAAGGCCGAACCCGGCAAGCTCAACTTCGGCTCGGCCGGCAACGGCACCACGACCCATCTCGCCATCGTGCTGCTGGAGCAGGCGGCCAAGATCAAGCTCGCGCATGTGCCCTACAAGGGCGCCGCACCGGCCGTGCAGGATCTCGTCGCGGGCCAGATCGACGGGCTGGTCGACAATCCGCCGCTGGTGGTCGGCCACATCAAGAGCGGCACGCTGACGGCGCTCGCCTGGGCAGCACCCCAGCGCATGGCGATTCTCCCCGACGTGCCGACGGCGGCTGAAGCGGGCCTGCCGGGCTTCGAGGCGTCCTCGTGGTTCGCCCTCGTTGCGCCCGCGGGAACGCCGCCCGAGATCGTGGCCCGCCTCAACACCGAGACCGCAAAGATCCTGAAGGATCCCAAGATGGTCGAGCAGTTCGCCGCCCGCGGCGTGCGGCTGGTCGGCGACTCGTCGGCGTCGTTCAGTGCGTTCATTCCGCCGGAACGCGCCCGCTGGGGCGAGATCGTGAAAACCTCGGGCGTGAAGCTGGACTGATGAGCCTCTACCAGGTCCAGAAGCTGATCTACGAGCTCAACCGCGATCCGCGCACCCGCGAGCGTTTTACCGCGGGGCGAGACGCGGTCCTGGCCGAGTACGCGTTGACCGACGAGGAGAAGGGCGCGCTTACCAGGCCCGACATCGGCCTGCTCTATGTGTTGGGCGTGAACGGCCAGCTGCTGATGCACTTCGCGGCCCTGCACAAGATCGAATGGCCCGACTATCTCGAGCGCATGCGGCAGGGGCTGAAAGACCATGGTCAGGTACGCGAGGGCGTCTATGCCGCCACCGGCTATGAAGGAGTCCCCTGATGCCTCTGGTCTATTGTGGCGCCTGCAGCCATGCGCCGGGCATCACCGCCCGCGCCGAGCGCGCCGATCCGGCCAAGCGCGCGGCGCTGGAGAGCGCGTTCCACCGCATGGGCGAGGAGATCCGCGCCACCCGGCCCGACGCGCTGGTGGTGATCGCGGCTGAGCATTTCGCCAATTTCTTCATGAACAACATGCCGGCCTTCGCGATCGGCATGGCCGATTCTTACGGGGGGCCGATCGAGGACGAGGCGTTCCTCCGGATCAAGCGCACCACGGTACCGGGCAACAAGGCCCTGTCCAAAAGGCTGATCGAGCGCGTGATGCAGACGGTCGACGTGGCCTATGCCGAGGAGTGGAAGTTCGACCATGGGATTTCCGTGCCGCTGCATTTCCTGACGCCGGATTACGATCTCCCGATCATCCCGGCCAACATCAACTGCCAGGGACCGCCGCTCGCGCCGCTCGCACGTGCCTGGGCCTTCGGCGAGGCGTTGCGGACGGCGGCGGATTCAGTACCGGAGCGCATCGCGCTGATCGGCACCGGCGGCATCTCGCATTGGCCGGCAACGCCCGATTCGGGAAAGATCAATGCCGCCTGGGACCAGGAATTCCTGCGCCGCTGGTCCGCCAACGACCGCGAGGCGCTGCTCTCCTACACCGACGCCGAGACCTACCGCGACGCAGGCCAGGGCGGGTTCGAGATCCGGACCTTCATCGCGGCGGCAGCGGCAGCCCGCGGCGCCAAGGGCACGGTGCAGTTCTGCGAGCCGGTGCCGATCTTTGCCGTGAGCTGCACCATCGCGCGGATGGCAATCGCTGCCTAGGTCTCCTTTCGGCTAGGTCTTCTTCCGGAACGTCACCACCAGCACGTCGCGATAGGCCGGCACGGCGGGGTTCTCCGGCTCGACCGGCGTCACGCCATGAAAGCAGCGCCGGTCGTCGACCAGGGCAGCGTCGAGCGGATCGGTGAGGGTGAAGCTGCCCAGCGCGCGCTTGTCGAGGTCGTGCACCGTCGTGGTGCCGCTTCGGATATTGCGGCGGTCGATCAGCAGCACCAGCACATAGTCGACGCCGTCGCGGTGCATGCCCTCGGGCGTGGGCTTGCCGTGCTGGCCGGGCTTGGCTTCTATGCGGAACTGGTGGACTTCGACGTGCCACTTGATGGCGTCGGGTGCGAGCTTGCTGAAGAGGGCGCGGCAGTATTCCAGGATGGTGCGCATGGAAGCGCCGTCGCCGATCTCGTCGGCCACCGGCTTGAACCAGCGTTCGATGCCGCCGTTCAGCGTGTTGTAGTCGACCTCCTGGTAGTGCGGCTGGTGCGCGCCGCGCACGATCGGCCCCTGGCGTTCGGCGGCATAGACACCAAACCGCCGGCGGCGGTAGCGGCCGCCGTCACCCATGTAGGTATCGACGTCGAGATCGCCCCAGCTTTCGGCGAATTCGGGCCAGTCGGCCAGCGCCCCGAAGCGCACGAAGGCGGTGCGCATGTCCGAGGCTTCGACGAAGGCATATCCCGCGCGGGCCACCGCGTTGCGGATGCCCGTGGCGTTCTGCAGGCCGGTTCCGATTTCGCTCATGGGCAAAGCCTATCACTGCCGCAGACGTCCGCCACATGAGCTAAAGTCGGGGCCGACCCGGAGGAAAACGATGCCATATGCCAGGACCGACGACGGCGTGAATCTCCACTACGAGGAGACGGGCGCGGGCGCGCCCATCGTCTTCGTCCACGAGTTCGCCGCCGACCACCGGTCCTGGGAAATGCAGATGCGCCATTTTGGCCAGCGCTATCGCGCCATCACCTACGGCGCCCGCGGCTACCCGCCGTCCGACGTGCCGGAAAAGCCCGAGAGCTACAGCCAGGAGCGCGCCACCGACGACATTGCGGCGGTGATGGATCATCTCAAGATCGACAAGGCGCATATCGTCGGCCTCTCCATGGGCGGCTTCGCCAGCCTGCATTTCGGCCTCCGCCATCCCAAGCGTGCCCTGTCGTTGGTGTTGGCGGGCGTGGGCTACGGCGCCGAGAAGGACCAGCAGGCGAGGTTCAAGGCCGAGGTCGAGGTGGTGGCCAAATCGCTGCTGCAGGAGGGCATGGCGGCCTTCGCCGAGAAATACGCCTACGGGCCCACGCGCGTGCAATTCGAGAACAAGGACCCGCGCGGCTTCGCCCAGTTCAAGAAGGAGCTGGCCGAGCATTCGGCGCTGGGCTCGGCCAACACCCAGATCGGCTGCCAGGGTCGGCGGCCCTCGCTCTACGACCTCGTCGATGGGATGCGCGCCATGACGGTGCCGACGCTGGTCCTGACCGGCGACGAGGACTGGCCGTGTCTCGCGCCATCGCTGCTGATGAAGCGCGAGATTCCCTCGGCGGCGCTGGCGGTGATGCCGAACTGCGGCCACACCATCAATCTGGAGGACCCCGACCAGTTCAACCGGATCGTCGGCGATTTCATCGTCCAGGTCGAGGCCGGCCGCTGGCCCAAGCGCGACCCGCGCGCCATGAGCACTTCGATCACGGGGATGAAGTCTTAAGCTGCCGCCTTAAGCCGTGAGGCCGCCGTCGCAGACGAATTCGGAGCCGGTGGAGAAGGTCGATTCGTCGGACAGCAGGAACAGGATCATGTTGGCAACCTCCTCGGCGTGACCGAGACGGCCCAGCGGATGCAGCTCCTCAAGCGCCTGCCGGCCGCTCATGTTGCCGGCGTTCTGCTCAAGCCGGGGCGCGATCATCGGCGTGTCGATGTAGCCCGGATGCACCGAGTTGCAGCGGATGTTGTACTTCATCTGAGCGCAATGCAGCGCCACGTTCTTGGTGAGCGTCCGCACCGCGCCCTTGCTGGCCGAGTAGGCCACGGCATGAGCGGCACCACGCAGCCCCAGCACCGAGGAGATGTTCACGATCGAGCCGCCGCCACCCGATCTCCCGACGTGGGCCTTCATGGCGCCGATGGCGGACTTGCAGCCGAGGAAGGTGCCCAGCGAGTTGATGTCGTTCACGCGGCGGTATTCCTCGAGCGTGCAGTCCTCGATGCTGTTGCGAACGCCGACGCCGGCTGCGTTCAGGAGGCCATGGATGCCGCCGAACGTCGCCACGGTGGCAGCAACAGCAGCCTGCCAGTCCGGCTCCTGGGTGACGTCGAGGGGCACGAAATGAGCCGCGGCGCCCAGTTCCGCGGCAAGTGCGCGGCCTCTGGCCTCGTCGCGGTCGGCCAGTACGGCCTTGCCGCCCTCGCGCACGACCAGGCGGGCGGTCGCGGCACCGATGCCCGACGCGCCGCCGCTCAACAGCACGACCTTGTCTTCAAGGCGGGGCAAGGAGCGACCTCCTCATCAGGCCCGAGGTGATGCCGCCGTCGGCCACGATCTCGGCGCCGGTCATGAAGCTCGAGCGGTCCGAGGCAAGGAACAGAATGACCTCGCCGAGTTCGCTCGCTTCGGACATGCGGCCGATGGGATGGCGGGAGCCGATGAAGGCCTTGCCCTGAGCGTGGCCCACCATTTGCCAAAGCGGATTGAAGATCGCGGTGTCGACGCCGCCCGGGTGTACCGAGTTGCAGCGGATGTCGTACTTCTGCTCGGCGCAGTAGAGCGCCACGCTCTTGCTCAGGAGCCGCACCGCACCCTTGGCGGCGGTATAGGCGGTGGGTCCGGCCGAGCCGATGAGGCCTGCGATCGAGGAGATATTGACGATCGTGCCTTTTATGGCGGGCTTGCCCGGGCCGGTCTTCTTCATGCCCTCGATGGCATACTTGCTGCCGAGGAACACGCCCTCGGAGTCGACCGCCTGCACTTTCTGCCAGGTCTCGACCGTCGTCGTCTCGGGATTTCCCGAGCCGCCCGAGATACCGGCATTGTTGACCATGATGTCGAGGCGGCCCTCGCGCTTCAGCACATCGGCGAGCAGGGCTTTCCAGGACTCTTCCGACGTCACGTCATGGGCGACGAAGCGGCCGGGGCCGTCCGCAGCCGCCAGCAGGTCGGCCACGATGACCGTGGCGCCAGCCGCCGCCAGCAGAGTAGCGGACGCCGCTCCGATGCCCGAGGCGCCGCCGGTGACGATCGCCACCCGTCCGGAAAGTTCACCGCTCATGTCCGATGGACCATAGCCGAGGAGCCGGCAATTGCAGTAGCCTCGTGTGCAGGGAGGATCGCATGGCGAAGCTCAGGGGACTTCTTTTCGGTGCGATCGCGCCTTTCATCGTGGCGGCGTGCACGCAGACGGCGGCGACCCCACCGGTCGGCATGACGGCGGCACAGGGTCTGGCCTATTGTACCCAGCTCGCCACCTTGTACTCCGAGTATGTCGGCGACACCGGCAGTGACCTCGGCACGACCTACTCCGGCGGCGAGGAGGCCGATCTCCGGGCCCGCTTCGCCATCGCCGAATGCGAGGAAGGCAATACGGCCAAGGGGATACCGACGCTTCAGAACAGGCTGCGCGACGCCAAGGTTCCGGTGCCGCCGGCGCCGGCGACCTGAGTCCGGTGAGCTGAGCAAAGAAAAGCCCGGGCGGTTGCCCGCCCGGGCCTGATATTTCGGATAGGCGGCTGACCTAGAAGAGCAGGTCGCCCTTGACCAGTACCCAGCGGCCGTTCTTGACCTCCTGCACCTGGGTGATCGTCGTCGCCAGATGATTGGTCTTCGAGAACTTGGTCGGCGGCGAGGCGAAGATGTCTTGGTAAACGCTGCCCGACTCGAGGGCATCGAGCAGTTTCTGTCCCGTCAGGTCCTTGCCCGCGGCCTGGGCATAGTGGGCAAAGGTCATGACGACGTTGTAGCCGATGACCGCCTGGCTGTTGGGTTCGACATTGAACTTCTTGAAGTAGGCCTCGCACCACGCCTTGACGGCACCGGTCGAGGTGTCGCGGTAGGGGATCACGAAGCCCGCCGCGGCGTAGAGGCCTTCGACCAGTTCCTTGCCCAATGCGGGGATCTCGAGCACGTTGACCGGCGTGGCGCCGAGCCAGGTCGGCGCGAAGCCGATCTTCTTGGCTTCGGCCATCAGGCCGATCGTCTCGCGGATCACCGTGCCCATGACGACGAGGTCGCAACCGTCGGCCTTGAGCTTGGCGGCCTGGGCGCTGAAGTCCGAGGCGCCGCGCTTGTAGGTGGTCACCGAGGCGGCCTTGAGCTTCATGGCGTCGAGCTGCTGGGTAAAGCCGTCGAACACGTTCTTACCGTATTCGTCGTCCTGGTACATGATGCAAGCCGCCTTGGGCTTCTTCCATTCGATCATGTATTTCACCGCCGCCCGCGTGCTCTCGACGTAGGGCAGGAGGTTGTTGAACTTCAGCCGCTCCTGCGGCTTGGCCGGGTCGAATTTGTAGGTGAACTCGGCCGCCGTCAGTGGGAACAGCTGGGGTACGCCGGCATCGAACAGAACGTCCTGGGCCGCCAGCACGGTGGGCGAGCCCATCGGGCCGACCATGGCGAACACCTTGTCCTTCTCGACCATCTTCTGGCTGGCGAGCACGGCCTTCTTCGGATCGTACTGCGTGTCCTCGGCGACCAGACGCAGCTTGCGCCCGTTGATGCCGCCCTTGGCGTTCACGTCGTCGACGCCGAGCTGCATGCCGTTGAGCACCGGCACGCCCCACACCTTGATCGGGCCGGAGAGATCCTGGTGGGTGCCGAGCACGATCTCGGTGGCCGTCACGCCCTGGTTGGTGACTTTCGTCTGTGCGAGTGCCGGCAGGGCGAACCCGACCGCGGCGCCCAACAGGGCCGCCTTCAATATCCTCTGTCTCATTCGTTGCCTCCTACGGAACGGCGCCCGTCTTTGTTGGCGGGAGAAGCGGGCGCCGTCCCCCTCCCATCCGGTGTGCTCCCGGCTGGCCGTACTATGCCATGCCGGCAGACGAATTAAAGTGCCAGGCTAGGCGGCCTGGGCTCGGTACATGGCGTCGATCTCGGGCTTGTATTTCGTGTTCACGAAGCTGCGCTTCAGCTTCATGGTCGGCGTCAGTTCCTCGTCCTCGGGCGTAAGTTGCTGCTCGATCAGGAAGAACCGCTTGATGGTCTCGACCCGGGCAAAGTTGGTGTTGACCCGCTCGATCTCCGCCCAGATCAGGTCCTGGACCTCCTTGGTGCGGCACAGGCTGGTGTAGTTGGTGAAGGGCACGTCGAGATCCTGGGCGAACTTCTCGACCGTCTCGCGCTCGATCATCACCAGGCAGGTCAGGTAGGGCCGCTTGTCGCCTATGACCACGGCGTCGCTGATGTACGGCGAGAACTTGAGCAGGTTCTCGATTTCCGAGGGCGTGACGTTCTTGCCCCCGGCCGTAATGATGATGTCCTTCATCCGGTCGGTGATCTTCACATAGCCTTCGTTGTCGATCATGCCGACGTCGCCGGTATGCAGCCAACCTTCCTTGTCGACGGTCTCGGCCGTCTTCTCGGGCTGGTTCAGGTAGCCCATGAAAACCATGTCGCCCTTGATCAGGATCTCGCCGGCAGGCGAGATCTTGACCTCGCCGTAGGGCACGGACTTGCCGACCGTCCCGAGTTTGATGGCGTTGGCGGGCATCGCCGTGGCGAGGCCACAGTTCTCGGTCTGGCCGTAGACCTCGTACATGTTGAGACCCAGGGCCAGGTACCAGCGGATCAGTTCGGGCGCGATCGGTGCCGCGCCGGTGAACAGCCAGCGGCAGCGGTCGAGCCCGACCATCCGGCGGATGTTCTTCAGCACCAGCCAGTAGCCGAGCTGGAAGCGCAGCTTCTCGAACGCCGAAGGCTCGCGCCGCGCCAGGCGAGCGTCGGCGATGGCGAAGCCCGCGTCGATCGCCTTCTTGTAGGCCCAGCGCTGCAGCGGCGTGGCGTCCTTCAGCGCGATCATGATGCCCGAGTAAAATTTCTCCCACACTCGCGGCACGGCGCCGAACAGGGTCGGCTGAACTTCGCGGATGTTGTCGGGCACTGTCTCGGGGCTCTCGGCGAAGTTGCTGCACACGCCGGTCGCCACCGAGTAGTAGCTGCCGGCGATGCGCTCGGCGACGTGGCAGAGCGGCAGGAAGGCCAGCCGCTCGTCGCCTTCGTACCAGGAGAGCGACAGTTCGGGATGCATGCAGTTCGCCATCGTGTAGACGACGTTGCGATGGCTGTGCATGGCGCCCTTCGGCGGCCCCGTCGTGCCCGAGGTGTAGACCAGGATGGCGAGATCTTCGGGCTTGCGCGAGGCCACCAGCTCGCCGAACAACCCGTCCTTGCCGTTGGCGTAGTTGCGGCCGGCCGCCATGAATTCGTCGAGCGACACGACCATGGGGTCGCTGAAGGTGGTGAGGCCTTCCATGTCGAACACCACGATCTTCTTCAGCATCGGGCAGCGTTCGCGGACCTCCAGCGCCTTGTCGAGCTGCTCGTCGTCCTCGACGAACAGCACCGTGGTGCGCGAATCGTTGAGCAGGTACTCGACCTGCTTGGCCGAGTCGGTCGGGTAGATGCCCGACGAGACGCCGCCGCCGCACAGAATACCGAAATCAGCGTAATTCCACTCCGGCACGGTGTTGGCCAGCACGGAGCCGACATCGCCGGGGCGGAAGCCGATCGAATGCAGGGCATAGGTGACGGCGCGCGCGCGTTCCAGCCACTGGTTCCAGGAGATGGCGTTCCAGATGCCGTAGAGTTTCTCGCGCATCGCGGGCTTGTCGCCGCGCGTCGTGCACGACAGTACGAAGCTCTTGGGAAGGGTATCCGCAACCGTCAGCGTCGCTTTGTGGGCCATGGTCTGCTTGCCTCCCGGGTCGTCAACGCCAGTTCTTCTTTTTCTTCCAGCGGCGTTCGCCGCGCGCATTCTCTTCCTTGGCGCCGAGGTAGAATTCCTGGATGTCCTTGCTGCTCATCAGCCGCTCGCAGGTATCGTCCATGACGACGCGGCCGACTTCGAGGACGTAGCCGTAGTGCGCGGTCTCCAGCGCCATCTTGGCGTTCTGCTCGACCAGCAGGATCGAGGTGCCCTGCTCGGCGTTGACTCGCTTGATGATGCTGAAGATCTCCTTGACCAGGATCGGCGACAGCCCCAGCGAGGGCTCGTCGAGCAGCAGCAGCTTTGGCCGGTTCATCAGCGCGCGGCTGATCGCCAGCATCTGCTGCTCGCCGCCGGACAGCGAGCCGGCCGGCTGGTCGATGCGCTCCTTGAGCCGGGGGAAATAGACGAACACCCGCTCGAGATCCTGGGCGACGCCGTCGCGGTCGCTGCGCAGGAAGGCGCCCATCGCCAGGTTCTCGCGCACCGACAGGAACGGGAAGACCTCGCGGCCTTCCGGCACGTGGCTGAGGCCGAGCCGCACGATCTTGTCGGCGTCCATGCGCTGGATCGGCTTGCCTTCGAACTCGATCGAGCCCTTCTGCGGGTCGAGCACGCCGGAAATCGTCTTCAGGATGGTGGTCTTGCCGGCGCCGTTGGCGCCGAGCACGGTGATGATCTTGCCGCGCGGCACCGACAGGCTGACGCCGCGGATCGCCATGATCGGCCCGTAGTAGCTCTCGATGTTGCTGACCTTGAGGATCGGCTCGGAGGTATCGGAATCCAGGGGCATGTCCACTCCGCTCAAGCGCCGAGGTAGGCCGCGATGACGTCGGGATGCGCCTGCACCTCCGACGGCGTACCCGAAGCCAGCACCTTGCCGTAGTTCAGCGCCAGCACGCGATCCGAGACGCGATTCACCAGCGTCATGTCGTGCTCGACCATCAGCACCGTGATGCCGAGCTCGCTCCTGATGTCGCGGATCCAGAACGACATGTCGTCGGTTTCCTCGACGTTGAGGCCGGACGACGGCTCGTCGAGCAGGATGAGCTTGGGCTCCGAGCACAGGGCGCGGGCAACCTCGATCACCTTGCGCACGCCATAGGGGAGACCGGCGATCAGCTTGTCGCGGTAGGCCTGCAGGTCGAGGAACTCGATGACCTCCTCGACCTTGCGCCGGTGATCCCGCTCGGCGCGACGTACCGAGGGAAGGAACAGCATCTCCTGCCACATCTGCGTGGTGGCATGGCAGTGACGGCCGACCAGCAGATTGGCCAGCATGGTGGCGTTTTCGAACAGCTCGATGTTCTGGAAGGTGCGCGCGATGCCGAGCTTGGCGATCTGGTGCGGCGGCACGTCGGTGATGTCGCGGCCCTCGAAGAACAGCTTGCCCGAGGTCGGGTTGTAGAGCCTGGAGATCAGGTTGAAGATCGATGTCTTGCCGGCGCCGTTGGGGCCGATGATCGTGAAGATCTCGCCCTTTTCGACGCTGAAGCTCACGGCGTCGACCGCCTTGAGGCCGCCGAACTGCAGCGAGATGCCGTCGACCGTGAAGAAGCTCATCGGTTGCGCTCCGACTTCACGTAGGTCTTCTGCCGCTTGAAGGTGGCGCGCTTGTAGAGCGGGAAGAGCTGGAAGAAGAGCTTCACCTTGAGCCAGCGGCCGTAGAGACCGTAGGGCTCGAACAGGATGAACATCATGATGATGAGGCCGTAGATCGCGCCCTTGAGGCCGGCTGCCGAGCCGATCTTCGAGAATTTTTCCTGCAGTTGCTTCGCGGCGTCCTCGGCCATGCCGAACGACGAGGCGATGCTGGCCGCCAGCACCGGGACATCGTCCTTCAATGCGGTCAGGAACGGATCGACCATGACCATGAAGATCGCGCCCAGGATCGCGCCGTGCACGCCGAAGGCACCGCCAATGATGATCACCATGATGAATTCGATGGAGAGCAGCAGGGTGAACATCTCGGGTGAGATGAAGGTCATCTTGTGCGCGAAGAGCACGCCGGCCATGCCGGTGATGGCGGCGCTGATGGCGAACGACTTCACCTTGTAGGCAGCGAGGTCGATGCCCATCGACTTGCCGGCCGTCTCGGAATCGCGGATGGCGACGAAGGCGCGGCCGGTGGGCGAGCGCAGCAGGTTGAGGGCCAGCAGAATCGCGCCCACCAGCACCAGCAGGCAGAGGAAGTAGAAGGCCGAACTGTCGCGCGGCACTGGCATGCCGACAAGGTCGAGGGCGCGCACCCGCATGCCCTCGTTGCCGTGGGTCACCGATTCCCAGCGCGCCAGTATCTCCTCGACGATGAAGGCGAAGGCGATGGTGGCGATCACCAGATAGATGCCCTGCAGCCTGAGTGCCGGGAAGCCCACCAGCGCGCCGACCAGCCCGGTGAGGACGGCGGCAACGGGAAAGTAGACGATGAACGGCACGCCCAGGCTCTGCAGGAACCCGGCCGTGTAGGCGCCGATGGCCAGGAAGGCGGCATGACCCAGGGAGGCCTGGCCGGTGAAGCCGGTGAGGATCATCAGCGCCACGCCCACGATGGCGTAGATGAAGACGAACACCAGCTGGCTCTGCAGGTAGCTTTCGAGCAGGAAAGGGGCGGCGATCAGCACCGCCAGCAGCACGCCGTACGACCACCAATAGCCGCTGTGTTTGAGAATTCGGATGTCCTGGTCGTAGTCGGTCTTGAAGACGAAACGCATGGGCTCAGACCTTCTTGCGCATGCTGGGACCGAACAGGCCATGCGGCCGGACCACCAGCATGACGAGCAGCACGATATATGGCGCGACGTCCTTCCAGCCCTGCGGCAGGTAGAAGCCGGCGAGGCTTTCGATGACGCCGATGATCAACCCGCCGACCAGCGCCCCGGGGATCGAGCCGAAGCCGCCCAGTACGGCCGCCGGAAAGGCTTTCAGGCCCAGCACCAGGCCGACGTTGGAATGGATGAAGGTGATCGGCGCCAGCAGGACGCCGGCGCAGGCCGCGACCGCGGCGCTGATCGCCCAGATCAGCGACACCACGCGCTTGACCGGGATGCCCATGTAATAGGCAGCCAGCATGTTCTCCGACGTCGCCCGCATGGCGGTGCCCATGCGCGTGTAGTTGAAGAAAGCGTAGAGCACGATGCACAGGATGACCGTGGCGACGATCACCGACAACTTGTCGTGCGCCAGCACGAGATCGCCGACCTTGAGCACGCCCTCCGAGAACGGGGTTTCGATCCGGAGGTCGTCGGTGCCCCAGATCATGCCGGCGATGGAGCGCAGGAAATAGCCGAGCCCGATCGTGGCCATGACGATGGAGAATTGGGGGTAACCCAGGATCGGCCGGACCAGGATGCGCTCGGTCGCCATGCCGAACACGGCCATGCCGCAGACCGCGAACAGGAAACCCAGCCAGTAGTCGAGGCCCATCAGACCGATGAAGGTGAACACGAAGAAGCCACCCAGCATCATCAGGTCGCCCTGGGCGAAGTTCACGACTTCGGTCGCCTTGTAGATGAGCACGAACCCCAGCGCGATGAGGCCATAGACGCAGCCGAGCGCGATGCCGCTCACCAGCTGCTGGATGAAATCAAGCATTCCCCTACCCTGTACTCCGGCCGTTTCCGGCCTCGCGCTTAGTCTTTTTGCTTTGGTCTAGTTTCGCGAAGCGCAGTCATAAGACATGGCCGTGCATCCGTGAGTCAATGGATTTTCGCGGCCGGCGCGGTACTGTGGGTGAACCCCATCTTCCCCGTGGAGAATTCCCCTTGGAGAATTCCATGTCGCTCGCCGCCCAGTTGGCTCCGCCGGGTGGGCCGCCGTCGCCCTTCTATACCGAGGAGCACGAGGCCTTCCGCAACACTGTCCGCCGGTTCGTCGAGCGCGAGCTGATGCCGCATGTCGACCAGTGGGACGAAGCGGAAGAGTTCCCGCGCGAGCTCTACCGCAAGGCCTCGGCTGCCGGTCTGCTGCAGCTGGGCTTTCCCGAAGCCTATGGCGGCGTGCCGACCGATCCTTTCTTCGGGATCATCAAGGCCGAGGAGATGGCGCGCCACGGCAGTGGCGGGCTCAACGCCAGCCTCAACAGCCAAACGATCGGCGCACCGCCCATCGCGGCACTCGGGCCGGAATGGATGAAGCGCAAGGTCCTGCCCGAGGTGCTGGCCGGCGAGAAGATTTCTGCCCTGGCCATCACCGAACCGTCGGGCGGTTCGGATGTCGCCAACCTGAAAACCACGGCGCGCCGTGAAGGCGACCACTATGTCGTGAACGGCTCCAAGATGTTCATCACCTCGGGCATGCGCGCCGACTACTTCACCGTCGCCGTACGCACCGGCGGGCCGGGCGCGTCGGGCGTCTCGCTGCTGCTGATTGAGCGTGACCGCGAGGGCTTTGCCCGGACCAAGCTCAAGAAGATGGGCTGGTGGGCGTCCGACACCGCGCAGCTCTTCTTCGACAATGTGAAGGTGCCGGTCGAGAACCTGATCGGCGAGGAGAACCGCGGCTTCATCGGCATCATGCTGAACTTCAATTCGGAGCGGCTCGGCATGGCGGCCGGCGCCTGCGGCTACGCCAAGGTCTGCCTCGACGAGGCGATCGCCTATGCGCGCCTGCGCCATACCTTCGGCAAGCCGCTGATTGCCAACCAAGTCGTGCGCCATCGGCTGGTCGACATGGCGATGCGCATCAACGCCGTGAAGTCGACGCTCGAGCTGCTGGCCTGGCGGGTTGGCCAGGGCGAGAAGCCGGTCGCGGAGATCTGCATGCTGAAGAACCTCGCGACCTCGACGATGGAATTCTGCGCCAACGAGGCGATGCAGGTGTTCGGTGGTGCCGGCTACCTGCGCGGCGCCAAGGTCGAGCGCATCTATCGCGAGACCAAAGTGATGTCGATCGGCGGCGGCTCGGTCGAGATCATGAAGGATCTCGCCGCCCGCCAGATGGGGCTTTAGATGGACAAGGCCGAACGCCTGAAACTTTTCCAGGAATGGTTCTGCGACACCATTCCGCACAACAAGGCGCTGGGATTGAAGGTGGTCGACGCGCGCAAGGGCTTCGCCTCGATGCGGCTCGAATGGCGCGCCGAGCTGGTCGGCAATCCGGTGACCGGCGTGCTGGCGGGCGGGCCGCTGACGGCGATGCTCGATGGCTGCTGCGGCATGTCGGTGGCCACCATGCTGACCAAGCCCGAGCCTTTCGCCACCCTCGACCTGCGCATCGACTATGTGCGGCCGGCAGAGCCCGGCAAGGCGGTGATCGCTGAGGCCGAGTGCTATCGCATCACGCGCTCCGTCGCCTTCACGCGCGCCTTCGCCCACCATGGCGATGCCAAGGACCCGATCGCGGCCGCCGCCGGCACCTTCATGCTGGGCACCAAGGGCGAGGTGATGCGGCCGCAGATGACCCGCCCCGAGGTCGGGATATGAGCGGTCTCCTCGAAAGGCTGGCCGAAGTCCGCAAATCGGGCGAGGTCGGGCGCCTCGCCGAAGCGATCCCCTACGCGGGCTGGATGAGGATCGCGCCGGAGAACGGCACCGGCGAGCTTCTGACGCGCATGCGCTACCACAGCGACCTGATCGGCAACACGTTCCTGCCGGCAATTCATGGCGGCACCCTGGGCGCCATGCTGGAGATGGCGGCGATCTTCCATCTGCTGTGGGAGACGGAGACCGAGACGGTGCCGAAGATCGTCAACATCACGGTCGACTACCTGCGCTCGGCTCGGCCGGTCGACGTCATCGCGCGCGCCACCGTCACCAAGCAGGGAAGGCGGATGGTGAACGTCTTCGTCGACGCCTGGCAGGACGACCGATCCAAGCCCGTCGCCACCGCCAACGCGCATTTCCTGATCAAGTCCGACGCCGACGCGCCGCCGTCGCTCTAGGACAATCAGCCCAGCGGATTGGCGAGGTCGATGCCGTAGGTCTTGGCGTTGCGCGCCATGTAGGCGTCGCGCGGTGCTACCGGCTCGCCGCGCAAGGCTGCGGCCACCATGTCGAGATAGGTGTGCCATCCCATGGCGTTCAGCTTCACGAAACGCTCGAGCACGGGAAGATGGGTGAGGGTGAGCGCGGCATCGTCGCCTGCGGGTTTCAGGTCCAGGGCCAGGTAGGATTCGGGGTAGGGCGAGACCTCGTCGCCGGGATTGAACACGTTCCAGCTATAGGAGAGCCGCTGATACGGCAGGCACTGCGTGACGGTTCCGCGGATGTGGCCGCCCATCAGTTCGACGGCGCCGCCGACCTTGGGCTCGATGCGGCCCTCGCCATACCAGCCCGGCAGCAGAGCCGCCTCGGTCAGCACCCGCCAGGCGTTCTCGACCGGGCCGGTCAGCAGGCGCTCGAAGCGCACCATATGTGCATGGGTGAATTGCGCATCTTCGCTCATGGACTTTCCCGTCTCTTGCAGTAAAGAACGCCCGGCATGGATTACGATTCCTTCAGGACGCCGGACGATGCCATCGTGCGCGACGGCGCCGATTTCGAGGCTTACAGGCGGCCGGGCGACCTGATCGACTCAGAGCACCCCAAAATCGTGGCCTATGCAAGGCGCGTGGCGGGTGAAGGCTCAGACCGCGAGCGGGCGCTGAAGCTCTACTACGCGGTGCGCGACGACCTCCGCTACGATCCCTACAACACGCCGATGAAGCGCGAGGCCTACCGCGCCAGCACGACGCTGGCGGCGGGGCACGGCTATTGCGTCAACAAGGCGGGAGTCATGGCTGCCGTCTGCCGGGCCGCCGGTCTCCCGGCCCGCGTCGGCTACGCCGATGTGCGCAACCACATGACGACGCAGCGGCTGGCCGAGCTGATGGGCAGCGATGTGTTCTTCTATCATGGCTACACCGACGTCTGGCTGGACGGGCGTTGGGTCAAGGCGACACCGGCCTTCAACAAGGAACTCACGGAGCGCTTTGGGCTGAAGCCGCTCGATTGGGACGCGGTGGGCGATTCGATCTATCACCCGTTCGACCTCGGCGGCCGGCGTCACATGGAATATCTCGCCTACCGCGGCGTCTTCGCCGACATACCGTTCGACGAGATCCGCGGCGCGTTTCGCCATTACTACCCGCGCATGACGCGGGAGCAGGAGCAGATGCCGCTCGGTGGAGATTTTGGCGCCGAGGGTGCTGCGGAAGCGAAACCCCAAGTGCCGTCCAAGTGACGCTGACGCCACGGTCCACCGCCTACATTGCCCTGCTGGTGGCGTTGGGCAGCTTCGGGCCGCTCACCATGAGCATCTACACGCCGGTGATGCCGTCGGTCGGCCATGACCTCCTCACGACTCCCGACAGCGTAAAGCTCACGCTCACCACCTACATGCTGGGCTTCGCGGTCGGCCAGCTCTTCTACGGCCCGCTCAGCGACCGCTACGGCCGCCGCCCGGTGCTGATCGGCGGATTGCTGTTCTTCACCGCGACGACCTTCGCCTGCTCCTTCGCCTCGTCGATCGGCGACCTGATCGTGCTGCGCATCCTGCAGGGGCTGGGCGCCGCTTCCGGATCGGTGCTGGGGCGCGCGCTGACGCGCGACGCCTACACTTTTAAGGAAATGCCGCTGGTCATGAGCTGGATCTCGCTCGGACAGAACATCGCGCCGTCGCTGGCGCCGACGGTCGGCGGCTTCCTCGGCGAGTGGTTCAGCTGGCGGGCGACCTTCTGGTTCGTGGGCGGCTTCGGCACGATCCTGCTCGTGGTTGCCACGTTCGGCCTCGGCGAGACCAACAAGTACCGCAGCGATCGCATCGACCTCGGCAGTCTGCTGCGCGGCTCCGGCGAGATGCTGCGCGATCGCCGCTTCCTCGGCCACATCCTGCCGCTGGGCTTCGCCTTCGCGCTGAACTTCGGCATGCTGGCGGGCGTGCCCTTCATCCTGCAGGAGAGCCTGGGCTTCTCGCCCAAGGAATTCGGCCTGATCGTGCTGCTGTCGGTCGGCGGATTCACCGCCGGCACCTTCGTCAACAACCGGCTGGTCGGCCGCGTGGCGCCAACGACCGTCATCCGCTTCTCGGGTTGGTTCCACATCGCGGCATTGGTCGTCATGGCCGCGCTTTCGCTGTCGGAAATCGTCACCTGGTGGGCGATCATCGGCCCGCACATGCTGTTGAGCTTTGGCACCGGCTTGATGGTGGCCAACGCCAATGCCGGCGCCGTCGGCATGTATCCCAAGCTGGCCGGCACCGCCTCGTCGCTGGCCGGCCTCGCGCAGATGGGCATGGGCGCCATGGGCACGGTCACGGTCGCGATCCTGTCGGTGATCGGCAGTCGCTACATCGCCATGCCGCTGGTGATCGGGCTCGCGCCGTTTGCGATCGCCACGGTGCTGAGCGCGCGGCTGTTGCGTCCGGGCACCGGTGCCCCGAAACTGGACTCGTAAAGTAGGGAGAAGACGATGACGAACATGCTGAAGGACAAGGTCGTGCTGGTGACCGGCGCGGGCGGCGGCATCGGCCGCGAGATGGCGCTGCTGGCGGCCCGCGAGGGCGCCAAGGTGGTGGTCAACGACCTGGGTGGCGCGGTCGACGGCGAAGGCGGTGGCAGCACGACGCCGGCGCAGAAGGTCTGCGACGAGATCGCCGCGTTTGGCGGCAAGGCCGTCCCCAACGGCGACAGCGTCACCGATCCGGCCGGCGCCGAGCGCATGGTCAAGGCCGCGGTCGAGAATTTCGGCAAGATCGACGGCGTTATCAACAACGCCGGCATCCTGCGCGACCGCATCTTCCATCGCATGAGCCACATGGACTGGAAGATGGTGATCGACGTCCATCTGAACGGCGCCTTCAACGTCAGCCGCGCCGCCGCCAACTACTTCAAGGAACAGAAGTCGGGCGCCTTCGTGCATTTCACCTCGACGTCAGGCCTTGTCGGCAATTTCGGCCAGGCGAATTACTCGGCGGCCAAGATGGGCATCATTGGCCTGTCGCGCTCCATCGCCCTCGACATGGCGGCGTTCAACGTCCGCTCCAACTGCATCTCGCCGTTTGCCTGGACGCGCATGATCGGCACCATCCCCGCCGATAGCGATGCGCAGAAGGCACGCCTGGAGCGCTCCAAGAAGATGACCCCGGCCAAGATCGCGCCGATGGCGGTGTTCCTGCTGTCGGATGCCGCCCATGCCGCCGGCGTCAGCTCGCAGATCTTCGGCGGGCGCATGAACGAGATCATGCTGTTCAACGCCAACCGTCCGGTGCGCTCGGTGCACATGTCGGAAGGCTGGACGCTGGAGGCGATCGACGAGATCGCCGTGCCGGCGATGAAGCCCTACTTCACCGACCTCAAGCGCTCGCCCGAGTACTTCACGTGGGATCCGATCTGATGGCTGTCGACAAGACGAAGAACGAACCGAGGATCGATGCCGATGAATTGTTGGGCGGCATCGTCGAATGGGTGTCGATCGAAAGCCCGAGCCATGATGCGAAGTCGGTCAACAAGGTCGTCGATCATGTCGAGGGCCAATTCCGCGATCTTGGGCTGAAGCTCGAGCGCACGCCCGGCGTCGATGGCTTCGGCGACATCCTGGAGTGCAAGACGCAGCCGGGCTGGAATGAGGGGGGCGAGGGCAAGGGCATCCTGGTGCTGGCCCATCTCGACACCGTGCATCCCATCGGCATGATCGAGAAGGAGCTGAAGGTGCGTCGCGAAGGCGACAGCATCTTTGGGCCCGGCATCTACGACATGAAGGCCGGCGGCTACATCGCCTACTATGCGCTGCGTCATCTGATCCGCCAGGGTAAGAAGACCAAGCTGCCCGTGACGTTCATGTTCATCCCCGAGGAAGAGGTCGGCAGCCCGACCTCGCGCGCGCGCATCGAGGAAGCGGCCAGGGGCCACAAATACGCGCTGGTGATGGAGCCGGGCCGCGACGGCGACAAGGTCGTGACCTCGCGCAAGGGCGTCGGCCGCTTCACGCTTACCGTGAAGGGCAAGGCGGCACATGCCGGCGTGCGCCACCAGGACGGCCGCAGCGCCATCCTCGAGATGGCCAAGCAGATCCTGCGCATCGAGGGCAAAACCGACTATGCCCGCGGCATCACCTGCAATGTCGGCCAGATCAAGGGCGGCAGCGGCGTGAACGTGACGCCGGCGGAATGCGTGATCGAGGTCGATCTGCGCGTACCCAACATGGCGCTGGCCGAGGAGATGACCCACTGGTTCCTCGGCCTCGAGCCGATCGGCCACGAAGTCACGCTCACGGTCGACGGTGGCATGAACCGGCCGCCCTACCAGAAGGACGCCGGCATTACCGACCTCTTCGGCAAGGCGCAGGCGATCTATCGCGAGATCGGCAAGGAGCTGGCCGACGTGCCGCTCACCGGCGGCGGCAGCGACGGCAACTTTACCGCCGCGCTCGGCATCCCGACGCTCGACGGGCTGGGTGCCGACGGCAAGGGCGCGCACGCCATCGACGAGCAGATCTATTACTCGTCGCTGGTGCCGCGCACTTATCTCTGCGCGCGCCTGCTGGAGACACTCGACTGATGGCCACGCTCTACCACGTCCCCACCTCGCGCTCGTTGCGCGTGCTGTGAACGCTGGAAGAGATCGGAGCGACGGTCGAAGTGAAGTCGCTGGGCGTTCGGCCGCGGCTGCACGAGGCCGAGTATCTCTCGGTCAACCCGGCCGGTACGCTGCCTGCCCTGATCGACGGCGACCGGACGATCTACGAGTCGCTGGCAATTTGCGAATATCTGGCGGCCCGGCATGGCTCCGACCTGGTCGTGGCGCCGGGCGAACCGGAACGGCCGGAATACCTGCAATGGCTGCTGTACGGCGAGGCGACGCTGCAGGCGCCGCTCTCGGCGATGGCGCGCGTCGGCCGCATCCGGAACAAGACGCCGGAGATGCAGGCCGGCATCGACGCCGTGCTGTCCGACTCCCGCCATTCGCTCTCGATGCGGCTCAAGCTGCTCGAGCAACGGCTGGAAGGTCGCGACTTCCTGGTGGCCGGGCGGATGACGCTCGCCGACATCTCGGTCGGCTATCCGCTTTTCAACTTGGGAAAGCGGGACTTCGCCTCGCTGCTCGGTTCCCGCGCCGCGGCTTATCGTGAGCGCCTGCTTGCGCGCCCGGCATTCCAGTGCGCCGTGGCGATTCGCTGACCTCGTCTAGCCGAGTTGAGTTTCGACCGCGCGTGCGGCGTCCTGCATGTCATGCGCCAGGGCGACCGAGGCCGCGCGGTCGAGTTGGCTCGAGATGCCGACCGAAACGATCGTCTGTGCGATCGTGCCGGCGACGTTTAGCACCGGCACGGCCACGACGGTGACGCCGGCGATGTAGTTGCCGCGGTCGATGCTGAAACCCTGGCGGCGCGCCGTCTCGACTTCCTTGCGCCAGGCCGCGTAGGTCGGTGCGTTGTGCCAGCGCAGCGCGCGGAAGCGCTTGTCGATCTCCGCCTGGGGCTGGCCGCTGAAGGCCGCGACGCAGCGGCCGGTGGCGCTGATTAACGCCGGGAAGCGGCTGCCGATGTCGACATGGAGGCGGACCGGCGCCTGGGTCTGCGAGAGCGCCACCACGATCATGTGCTCGAGGTTGGGCAGCTCGACGCCGATCGCGGTGACGGGATAGCGCCTCGACAGCGCGTCGATGTGCGGCTGCACCAGGGTGGGGAAGTCGCTGTTGTCGAGCGCGGTGCGCGCCAGTGAAAGCGCCCCCATTCCCAGGCTGTACTGCTTGGCGGTATCGACCTTGACCAGTTCCTCGGCCACCAGCACGCGCAAAATGTGCAGGCTGGTGCTCGGCACCAGGCCCAGCGCCTGTGAGATCGCCTTCATGCCCAGCGGCGTTTTATGGCGGCCAAGCAGGCGGAGGATTGCGACGGCGCGGGTGACGGCAGGAACGGCGCGAACGGTCATGTTTGTCTATATACAACTATAGAATCCTCTGTACAACAAACCGCGTCTGGTCGAACGTCGCCGGCGATGACCCGCCTCACGGCCTATACGAGCTATGCCGACGCCCAGGCGCATTTCTCCAGCGCGAAGCTCTGGGAGCTTTTCGATGGCGACCGCGAGCGCCTGAACATCGCGCATGAGTGCATCGACAGGCATGTCGCCTCGGACCCGGGGGGCGACAGGACTGCCGTCATCGTCGTCAAGGCGGGCGGCGGCGAGGACATGCTGAGCTTCCGCCAGATCAGTGAGGACTCCTCGCGCTTTGCCCATTGGCTGATCGGGAAGGGCGTTGTTGCCGGCGACCGGGTCGCCGTCAAGCTCGAGCCGTCGCGTGCGTTTTACGCCGCGGTGTTCGGCGCCATCAAGGCAGGCGCGATTGCCGTGCCGCTGTTCACGCTGTTCGGACCGGATGGCGTCAGGTTGCGCGTCGAGGACTGCAAACCGAAGCTCTTGATCGAGGATGACCGGTTCCTGAAGGAACTCGGCGCCTTCTCTCCTTCCTTCATGCCGAGCACCCGCGCCGACGATCTGGCGATCTTCCAGTACACCTCGGGCACCACACGCGCGCTGCCAGAGGCGGTGAAGCACACGCATCGTGCCGTCGTCACCTTGATGGTCGCGGCGCTCTACGGTACGGGCTTGCGGCCGGGCGACCGCTTCATCTGCCCGTCGTCACCGGCCTGGGGTCATGGCCTGTGGCACGGCACGCTGGCGCCGCTCGCGCTCGGCCTGACGATCGGCTGCTATGCCGGCAAGTTCGATGCCGAGCGGCTGCTGAAGGCGCTGCAGGATCACCGCTTCACCAACATCTCGGCGGCAGCGACGCACTACCGCATGATGCGCGTGTCGGGGGCCGCGCCGCGCTACCGTTACTCGATCGACAAGCTTTCCTTCACCGGTGAGCCGATCGACAGCGAGACGTCGGCATTTTGCGAGACGACGTTCGGCCGGCCGGTCTGCAGCATGTACGGCACGACCGAGATCGGCGTCATCCTGGTGAGCTATCCGGGTGCGGCGGATTTCGTCGTGAAGCCAGGCTCGCTCGGCAAGCCTATCCCGGGCGGCAAGGTCGAGGTCCACGACTCCGAGGGCAAACCATGTCCGCCCGGCGTGATGGGCGAGATGAAGGTGTGGCGGCGGGGCGGCTGGATCGCGACCAAGGATCTCGGCCGCACCGACGACGACGGCTATTTCTTCCATGGCGGCCGCGCCGACGACGTCATCATCTCCGCCGGCTGGACCATGAGCGCCATCGAGATCGAGGACGCCGTGCTGAAGCACCCCGACGTGCGCGAGGTGGGCGCCATCGGCGTGCCCGATGCGCTTCGTGGACAGGTCGTGAAGGCCTTCGTCGTCGCGCAACGCAGTGGCGACGCCGATTTTGCACGCGAGATCCAGGATCTGGTGCGCGAACGCCTCAGCCAGCACGAATATCCGCGCCTCGTCGAGTTCGTGGCCGAGCTGCCCAAGACACCGGCCGGCAAGGTCAATCGCAAGATTCTTCGCATCAAGGAAATGACAGGGGAAAAAGTCCATGTCGACTGAGACGATCGAACGCAACTTTCCGAAGATCACCGACGAGGGACTCGACGCGCTGCGGCAGCGAATCGGCGTGAAGATCGGCCAGACGGCCGAGCCGTGGTGCTATGAGGCGACGCGCGACAACATCCGCCACTACGCGCACGGCATCGGCGACGACAATCCGCTGTGGTGCGTGCCGGAATATGCGCGCAAGACGAAGTTCGGCGAGGTGGTTGCCCTGCCGAGCTTCCTGTTCGCCACCAGCCGGATCATCTCGGGCTATGTCGGCGGCCTGCCGGGCATCCATGCCATGTGGTCGGGCTCGGACTGGAACTGGCACAAGCCGGTAAACCGCAACGACGAGATCACGACCGAGGCGTGGCTGAAAGACCTGATCCTGCACGACACCAAGTTCGCCGGCCGGGCGGTGCAGCAGATCTATCACGTCGATTTCTTCAACCAGAAAGGCGAGCTGGTCGCCGACGCCGACAGCTGGTGCTTCCGCACCGAGCGCGATCACGCCCGCGAGAAGGGCACCAAGTACAAGGAGCTGCGTCAGAAGCCGGTGCGGCGCTACACCGACCAGGAATTGGCGGATGCCTACAAGCTCTATGCCGAGGAGAAGATCCGCGGCGCCGAGAAACGCTACTGGGAAGACGTCAAGGAAGGCGAGGCACTGCCCACGATGCTGAAGGGCCCGATGACCGTGACGGGCTTCATCGCCTATGCCCAGGGCTGGGGCGGCCTCTACATCCGCGCCAACAAGATCGCCTGGAAACTGCAGGACGCCCATCCCGGCCTCGGCATCAAGAACCGCTTCGGCATTCCCGACTGCCCCGAGCGCGTGCACTGGGAAGAAGAGTTCGCGCATGAGGTCGGCGCGCCAGGTGCCTACGATTACGGCCCTGAGCGCGCGTCGTGGCTCACCCATCAGTTGACCAACTGGATCGGCGACGACGGTTTCCTGCGCAAGGCGACCTGCAAGATCCGCCGCCACAACCCGGCGGGCGACATCCTGTTCATCAAGGCCAAGGTGACACGCAAGTACGTGGAGGACGGCAGGCACCTGGTCGCCATCGAACAGGAGGCGCACCAGCAGGATGGCGAATTGTCGATCCTTGGCACCGCCATCGTCGAGCTGCCCAGCCGCGGCTGACGACCACCGTTTCAAAGGGAGGAAAAAGATGAAAATCAAAGCAATCGCGTACCTGGTGGCGCTGTCCGCCGGTCTGTTGACCGGCCTGCCGGCCTGGTCGCAAGCCTATCCCACCAAGCCGGTGACCATCATCGTGCCGTACCAGGCGGGGCAGGGCACCGATGTCGCCGCCCGGCTGTTCGCCGAGCAGCTTTCCAAGGCGATGGGCCAACAGGTCATCGTCGACAACAAGCCCGGCGCCGGCGGCAACATCGGCACCGCGGCCGCCGCCCGTTCGGCGGCTGACGGCTACACGCTGCTGATGGGCACGGTCGCCACGCAGACCATGAACGAGTTCCTCTATCCGTCGGTCGGCTACGACTCGGACAAGGACTTCGCGCCGGTCATCCTGGTCGGCATGCTGCCGATGGTGATCTCGGCCAACCCGTCGTTTGCCGCCAGCACGATCGCCGAGCTGATCGCGGCGGCCAAGGCGCAGCCCGACAAACTCAACATCGCGCTGCCCAGCACGACCGCGCGCATCGTCTTCGAGCTCCTGAAGGCGCGCACCGGCGCACCGTTGTTCGGCGTTCCCTACAAGGGCTCGGCCACCGCCATGAACGAGGTCATGGGCGGCCAGGTCCAGCTCATCATCGACACGGCGACGGCCAGCCGCGGCCATGTCCAGAGCGGCAAGCTGAAGGCACTGGCGATCACCACGCTTAAGTCGAGCGAGCTGCTGCCGGGCGTGAAGTCGGTGGCCGAGCAGGGCTTTCCCGGGTTCGAGGTGACGGCCTGGAACGCGATCTACGCGCCGCGCGGCACGCCGAAGGAGATCGTCGACCGCCTGAATGCCGAGGTGACAAAGGTCTTGGCCCAGCCCGAGACGCGCCAACGCCTGATGCAGCTCGGCTTCGAGCCGGCCGGCGGCTCACCCGAGGCGCTGGCGGCCTACGAGAAGCAGGAACGCGCCAAGTGGGGTCCGCTGATCAAGGCAGCCGGCCTCAAGGGCGACTGACAAGGGGCGACTGACAAGCGGCGACTGATGCCGGCAGCGCGTGTCGCCGCCGCCTAGTAGGCGGCGGTGAACCGCTTGCGGGTGTGTTTGGGCTTCTCGATCTCGTCGACGATGGCGATCGCGAAATCTTCGCGGCTGATGCGGCTCTCGCCCTTGGAGTCGACGAGGAACTGATCGAGACCGAGGCGGAACTTGCCGGTGCGCTGGCCGGCCGGGATCGCCGCCGCGGGCGAGACCGCCGTCCACTCCAGGTCCTTGATCGCCCGGATGGCTTCCAGGGCAAGCATCGCGGGCTTCGAGGTCGGCGGCTGCACGCCTTTTTCCATCATGTGGTCGAAATGGGTGCGGCCGTCCTTGCGGATCAGGCTGCCGGCGCCGACGACGAACAGCGCGCGCTTCACACCCGACTTGCGGATCGTGTCGATGATCCGGTTGACGTCGTTCTCGTTCCATTTGACCGACACCACGACGACATCGTGGCCCTTGAGGACCTGGGCCAGCACGACGGGATCGGTCGTGCTCGCGGCCTTGACCGTCATGCCGGGGCGGGCCGTGAGCTTGCGGGGGTCGCGCGTGATGGCGGTCACCGTATGCGAACGGGCAATCAACTCGGTGAGCACGCGGCTGCCGATATTCCCGGTGGCGCCGATCAGGGCGATGCTGCTCATAGGGTAGTTCCTTTCATCAGGTCGCGTAGCGCCGCGATTGTGGCAGACGGCGCTTCTTGCGGCACGTTGTGGCCGACGCGAGGGATCAGGCGTCGTTCATAGACGCCGGTGAAAAACTTTGCATTGCCGTCGGCTTGCGGTGCTGGCCCGACGCCGTCATGGCCGCCGTGCAGGTTGATCGTCGGCACGGCGATCGTGGGCTGGGCGGCGAGCCGTTGTTCGATGCCGGCGAGCGCCGGGTCGCCCGGCGCGTAGCCGTAGCGATGGCGATAGGACTGGATCACGACGTCGACGAAGTCGGGATTGTCGAAGGAGACGGCGGACTTCTCGAAAGTCGCCTCGTCGAAGCACCACTCGGGTGACCACAATTTCCAGAGCAGCCGGCAGATGTCGCGGCGGTCCTTGATGAGACCCGCCCGGCCGCGTTCGGTGTGGAAGTAGTACTGATACCAGAAGCGATGCTCCTGCTCGGCGGGCACGGGCTGGCCTGCGCGGGCGATGTTCTGGATATTGTAGCCGGTGCAGCTCACCAGGCAGCGCACCCGCTCGGGCCACAGCGCCGCCACGATGCAGGCGGCGCGGCCACCCCAGTCGTACCCGGCGAGTGCCGCCCGGCCGAGACCGAGCGCGTCCATGAACTGGAGCAGGTCGTGGCCCAGGGCCGCCTGCTCGCCCGAGCGCGGGGTGGCGGCGCTCAGGAAGCGGGTCGGCCCGTAGCCGCGCAGGTAGGGCACGAGCACGCGGCAGCCGTCGGCCGCCAGAGCCGGCGCCACTTCATCGAAGGCGCGGACATCGTAGGGGAAGCCGTGCAGCAGAACGACCACGGCCCCCCCTGGGGGGCCGTGTTCTTCGTAGGCGACGTCGAGGACGTCGGTGCGGATGGTCCGGCTCTGCATGCGATTCGCAAGATAGCGGCTTGCCGGCGGCGTTGACAGTGCCGAGACGCGCGCTCAATTTTCGCGGTGAGGGCGGCATGCACGCGACCGTTGCCAAAATCAGCGACTATTTGACGCCTGAGCAGATCCGGCAGCTTCGCGGCAAGTCGGACCTCGTGGGCTCGTTGCTGGTTTTGCACGCCTGGGCGCTGATCGCCGGCAGCATGGCGCTGTTCGTGTGGTGGCCCAATCCCGTCACTTTCCTGCTCGCCGTGATGGTGATCGGCGGCCGTCAGCTCGGGCTCGCCATCCTGATGCACGATGCCGCCCACGGCCTGCTGTTCGCCAACCGGCGGCTGAACGACGGTGTGGGAAGCTGGCTCTGCGCCTGGCCCGTCTTCACCAGCCTGGCGCTTTACCGGCCCTATCACCTGCAGCATCACCGGTTCACCCAGCAGCCCGAAGACCCCGACCTGGGGCTTTCGGCGGCGTTTCCAATCAGCCGCCGGAGCCTCCGCCGCAAGATCCTGCGCGACCTCACCGGACAAACGGCCTACCTGCGACGGGGCGAGCAGATCAGCCGCGCCCTGGGGCCGGCCGATCTCGGCCTCACGGCGCGGCTGGGCAATCTCTGGTCCAAGGAGAAGGGACCGATCGTCACCAATCTCGCCCTGTTCGGGGTGCTCGCCGCAATGGGGTACTGGTGGCTCTATCCGGTGCTCTGGTTGCTGCCGCTCGCGACCTGGTACCAACTCATCAGCCGGATCCGAAACATTGCCGAGCATGCGGTCGTTCCCGACAACGACGACGCCTTGTGCAATACCCGTACGACCCACGCCAATCCTATGATCCGGCTCCTCTTGGCGCCCTATTGGGTCAACTTTCACCTTGAACACCATTTGTTCATGTTCGTGCCGTGCTGGCGCCTGCCGGCCGCCCATCGCTTCCTGCTCGCCGGGAACAGCGGACGCCGGATGGAGCTTAAACCGGGCTATAGGGCGGTCCTTCGGGCGGCGACGTCGCGCCTTGCCGATTCACCGCGCCAAGCCGGCACCCGCGGCGCGACTCAGCACATATGAAACCATAGTTGTTCTGGCGACCGTGCCCCAATCAGCGCTAGTATTCGTCCTGCTACGCAATGGGGGAGACAGGATCATGATCAAGAAGCTTTTGGCCGTCGTCGCGGCTGCGTTCCTTCTGGGCGCCTGCGACGACCCCGCGCCTCAGGCGGCTGCGCCGCCGCCGCCGCCGCCGGTGAAGAACTTCCTAGTGTTCTTCGACTTCGACAAATCGTCCCTGACGCCGCGCGCCATGGACATCGTGAAGGAAGCGGCTGCGACCGCCAAATCCGGCCAGAACGCGCGCCTGACCTGCACCGGTCACACCGACACGTCGGGACCGGCGAACTACAACATGGCGCTGTCGCTGCGCCGTGCCAACACGGTCAAGGCGGCACTGGTGCGCCAGGGCGTGCCTGCGGACACGATCACGGTCGTTGGCCGGGGTGAGACGGCGCTGCTGGTGGCAACCAAGGATGGTGTCCGCGAGCCGCAGAACCGGCGCGTCGAGATCGTCATCCAGTAGAAATTTCCGATCCGAGTGAAACGGAAAAAGGCGGTCCCTTCGGACCGCCTTTTTTTATCGTCTGCGCCGCTATGCGGCGGGGCAGGGAAAGATGTTCATTTCCGGCCCGAGATCGAACGGCGGCGGAACCTCGTTCAGCGACGACACCTTGGGGTCAAGCGCCCAATCCAGGGCACGCTTGCTGCGCGAGCAGAATTCCTTGTCGGTCGGGGCGCGCTGCGCCGTGCGGTTCGCAACCTCGGTGACGAACACATCGACGTTCAACCGCTTGCGCCGGGCGACTTCCGACAGCGCGCGCGAGTTGCTGCTGAGCTCCGACTGGTACTTGCTGATGAAGGAACTGTACGGAGCCTCGAAGGCACGGCTGCCGCCGGGGTTCTGGCATTGCAGGGTCGCCACCACGAGCTCCTGCTGCACCATGCGTGCACGAACGACCGCCAGGTCGGCGGCATTGTAGCAATAGGCCCGAATGTTCCCCGCGGGCGGGGTCGGTGGAACAGGCGCCTGATAGTCGGCGGCCGCCGCCTTTTGCACGGGCGCCGTGGTCTTGGCCTGATTGAGCGTGCAACCGCCCACCGCCAGGATACCTGCTACCAGAATCGTCGCCTGCGAAAGCATCTTGATCATCCGTATACTCCCAACGCGTTGGCCGGAAACCGCCAGCGGGTACAACAGTTAGACGCGTGTTTCAAACGCAATTACCGGCCGGAGCCGCACAGAGGGCGGTCGGGCGCGGAAAAGCTGGATATTTTCAGTGTATGACCGTGGCCAGCGCCCGGTCGAAGATGTCCAGGCCGAGGTCGATTTGCTCGTCCGTGATCGTCATCGGGGGTGCAATGCGGAATATCCCGAACCCTCCCCGGACGACGCTGGTCATCATGCCGAGGTCGAGACACGCCCGGGCCACGCTTTGGGCGAGTTCCGGGTCGGGCGTCCTCGAGCGCCGGTCCTTGACCAGATCGAGGCCGAGCAGAAGGCCGCGGCCGCGGATGTCGCCAATGCAGTCGTAGCGTTGCTGCAGCGCCAGCAGACCGTCCTTCAGCCGCTGGCCCAGCACGGCGGCGCGCTCGGTCAGGCGGTCGCGCAGGATGATTTCTATGACCTTGAGACCGACCGCCGCCGGCAGCGGATCGGAGGCATGGGTGGTGTAAAACAGGAATCCGCGCTCCGCGGCAATGTCTTCGATCTCGGGCGTCGTGAGCATCGCCGCCAGCGGCAGTCCCGCGCCCAAGGTCTTGGAAAGGGTGAGGTACTGCGGCACGACGCCGTCGCGTTCGCTGGCGAACAGGTGGCCGGTGCGGCCGAGCCCGGTCTGGGCCTCGTCGAAGATGAGCTGCATGTCGCGTTCGCGGCATTTCTCGGCCAGCGCCGCCACGTAGCCCTCGGGCGGTTCGAGCACGCCGCCTGAACTCAGGATCGGCTCCATGATGCAGGCCGCCAGCGCGCCGCTCGATTGACGATCGATCAGCTCGAACCCGAATTCGAGTTCCGACTGCCAGTCGTAGACGCCTCGGGCGTCGATGAAGCGCGAACGGTAGGTGTCGGGCGCGGGGAGCACCAACGCGCCCGGCGCCGGCGGACCGTAGCCCTTGCGGCTCGAGGAATAGGTCGCCGACGCGGCGCCGCCGGTGACGCCGTGCCAGGAGCGGCTCATGGCCACGATCTCGTGCCGGCCCGTCACCAGCTTGGCCATGCGCAGCGCCGCTTCGTTGGATTCGCCGCCGGTCGAGACCAGCAGGACACGGTCGAGATGGCCCGGCGAGACCTCGGCGATCAGGGATGCCAGGTCGACGACCGGACGGGAGAGGATGGTCGAATAGAGATGGTCGAGCTCGCCGATCCAGTGCCGCGCCACGTCGACGATCTCGGGATGGCTGTGGCCGAGGATGGCGCTCATCTGGCCCGAGGTGAAATCCAGAATCTTTCGCCCGTTCGCGTCGGTGAAATAGTTGCCGGCGGCGCTCTCGGCGATCAGCGGCGCGAAGGCGCCGCCGTAGCGCACGAGATGGGCCTGCGCCCTGGCCCAGAACTGCGGATCATCGTTGGCGTTCATGCTGCCTCCTCAGGAATCCAACAGCGCTGCTCTGACCAGCGGCATGCGGTCGTTGCCGAAGAACATGTCGTTGCCGACGAAGATCGTCGGGCTGCCGAAGCCGCCGCGGGCGATCAGCTCGTCGGTGTTGGCGCGCAGCCGCGCCTTGCACCCATCGGTCTCGATGCCGGCGAAGAAGCGCTGGCGCTCGAGTCCGGCGCGCTGGGCGATGTCGGCCAGCACGTCCTCCTTGGAAAGGTCGCGGTCGTCGCCCCAGTAGGCCTCGAAGGCGGCCGTGGCGTAGGGCGCGAGCTTGCCCTCGTCGAGGGCAACGAAGGCGCCGCGCATGCACTTCACGCTGTTCACCGGGAAGACCGTCGGTGGGAACCTGATCGCGAGGCCATAGAGTCGGGCCCAGTCCTGCATATCCTTCTGGCTATAAGCCTGCTTCAGCGGATTGGGCGTGGCGCGGTTGTCGTAGACGGTCTGGTTGACCGCGTTGAACACGCCGCCGACCAGGATGGGCTTCCACGCAATTTCCGCGCCGACATCGGCCGCGAGCGGCTGCACGGCGTGAAAGGCGAGATAGGTCCAAGGGCTGGAGCAATCGAAGTAGAAGTCGAGCTGGCGCGCCATTTCGTCTCTCCGCCTTTGGTTCGCCTTGTCGATGCCACAAGCGACGCGTATCTTGCAAATCCATGACGGTACCGGCTTTGCAGCCTAAAAAGATTGGTCCCAAGAAAGTAGCGCCTAAGAAGGTAGCAATCGTCGTGCATCAGGAGCACTCCAGACCCGGTCGGGTCGGTGTCCTCCTCGAGAAGCGCGGATACGAGCTTCACCGCCTTTGCCCAAATCTCGGCTGCGACCTGCCCGAGGACATGTCCGACTATGCCGGCGTGGTCATCTTCGGCGGGCCCATGTCGGCCAACGACTGCGGCACCCTGGCCGGCATCAAGTGCGAGCTGGACTGGATTCCGAAGGTGGTCGAGGCGGGCGTGCCGTTCCTCGGCCTTTGCCTCGGCGCGCAACTCCTGGCGCGTGCCGTCGGCGGTCACGTCGGGCCGCATCCCGAGGGGCTGGTCGAAATCGGCTACGTCGATGTCGAGCCGACCGAAGCCGGGCGCGAGTGGATCAAGGCGCCGATGAAAGTCTACCAGTGGCATCGCGAAGGCATGCGGGTGCCGGATTGCTGCGAGTTGCTCGCCACCAACGATCGCTATCCCGTCCAGGCCTTCCGTTACGGCGGCAACGCCTTCGGCTTCCAGTTTCATCCCGAAGTGACACTGGAGATGAAGCAGATATGGACCCTCAAGGCCGCGGAGCGTCTCAAGATGCCGGGCGCGCAGCAGCGCGGTGTTCATCTCGCCATGCATGCACTCTACGATCCGCCACTCGATCGCTGGATCGACGGCTTCCTCGATCGCTGGCTGGCGACGGACACTAGAGCCACGAACTGATTTCCTCGAGCGGCTTTCGCAAGCCGCCGTGCACGGGAACCCGGCAATTCGTCCGGGGATATCCGACGACCAGCAGGATCGTCGGCTTTTCCCATGCCGGCCGATCGCAGATCTCGTTGAGAAATCCCATCGGGCTCGGCGTATGGGTAAGCGTCGCGAGTCCTGCGTTGTGCAGGGCTGAGATCAGGAAGCCCGTGGCGATCCCGACCGACTCGGGCACGTAGTAGTGCTTCACCGTGCGCCCATCGGGTCGCGTCCCGGATTTCTGGGCGAATATCGCGATCAGCAGTGGGGCATCCTCGAGGAACGGCTTTTCGGCATCGGTACCGAGCGGTGCCAGCGCTTCGAGCCACTCCTTGGGCGCGCGGCCATTGTAGAAGGTGCGCTCCTCGGATTCGGCGGCAAGGCGAATGCGCCTCTTCGATGCGGGATTTTCGATGACGGCGAAATGCCAGGGTTGAAGATTGGCGCCGGACGGCGCCGTGCCGGCCGCAAGCAGGCACGTCTCGATCACTTCGCGAGGCACCGCGCGACGGTCGAAGTCGCGCACCGTGCGCCGGCGCCGCAAGTCGGCGTGGAAGGCCAGAGCGCGTTCCGCCATTTCTTCCGGCGCGTAGCTTCGATAGTCGGGAAGGGGTTCCCAGACGGGTTCAGCCACCATGAAACCTCCTGTGTCCAGCGCCGAACTCTAGCGGCAGCCATGGTTCGGCGCATCGGCTTGGGCTAGGGTTCGGCGAAAGCTTGGGAGGCGCTGTAATGTCTGGTGCTCTGATCTTCGTCATCGCGCTTGTGCTCGTGGCACTGGTGCTGGTCTTTGCCGGTGTGAAGACCGTGTCGCAGGGCACCAACTGGACCATCGAGCGGTTCGGACGCTACACGCGCACGCTGCAGCCTGGCTTGCACCTCATCGTGCCCTTCGTCGACACGATCGGCCGCAAGATGAACATGCAGGAGAACGTCCTCGATATTCCCCCGCAGAAGGTGATCACCAAGGACAATGCCAGCGTCCAGGTCGACGCCGTTGCCTTCTACCAGGTGATCGACGCGGCGCGGGCCGCCTACGAGGTCCAGAACCTGCACCTTGCCATGATCAACCTGGCGCTCACCAACATCCGCAGCGTCATGGGCAACATGGCGCTCGACGAGGCGCTGTCCAAGCGCAACGACATCAACAACACGCTGCTCGCCGTGATCGACCAGGCAACCAGCCCATGGGGCGTCAAAGTGCTGCGCATCGAGGTCAAGGACATCGCCCCACCGGAAGACATCGTGCTCGCCATGGGCCGGCAGATGAAAGCCGAGCGCGAGAAGCGCGCCACCATCCTCGAGTCGGAGGGCGTGCGCGAATCGAGCATCCAGCGCGCCGAGGGCGAGAAGCAGTCGGCCATCCTGACCGCCGAGGGCCGCCGCGAGGCGGCATATCGCGACGCCGAGGCGCGCGAGCGTATGGCCGAAGCTGAAGCAAAAGCGACATCCGTCGTGGCCGCGGCGATCGCTGGCAACGGCGTCCAGGCAACCAACTACTTCCTCGGCACGAAATACGTCGAGGCGCTGGCCAAGATGGGATCCAGCCCCAACGCCAAGGTGTTCTTCCTGCCGGTCGAGGCGGCGGGGATCATGGCCTCGATCGCGGGCATCGGCGAACTCGCCAAGGAGGCGCAGGCGCGTGGTGTCGAAGCCGCGGCCCGTCCGCGCGGTTCGGTTCCCAACGCAGGCTAGGCCATGATCAGCTTCAAGATCGTCTTCTGGTACTGGTGGGCGCTGGCGGCGATGCTGCTCGTCTTCGAGATGATGCTGCCGGGCGTCGTCTTCCTCTTCCTGGCGATCGGTGCGGCGTCAGCGGGCTTTGTCCTGCTGGTTGCGTCCGACCTGTCGCTCGAATTGCAGCTCGTGATCTTCGCCGTCGTCTCCGTGGTCTCGGCAGTGGGGCTCCGGCGCACGCTGCGGCGGTTGCAGCATGTCGATGGCCCGGCGACATCGACACTCAATGCGCGCGGTGACGCGCTGATCGGCCAGATCTTCGTGCTCGACGCGCCGATCCTGAACGGCCGCGGCCGGATCATCCTGGGCGACGGTAGCTGGACGGTGACCGGCGCCGACATGGTGAAGGGCTCCAGGGTGCGCGTGATCTCGGTACAGGGTACGGAACTCAAGGTGGAGCCGGCGCCGTGAAACTCAGGATTATTCTGGCAATCGCCGGGTTGCTGGCGCCGGTGCTGACTGTCAATGCACAGACGCCGCAAACGCCTTACCCGACTAAAACCGTCCGGTTGATGGTGGGCGCGAGCGCGGGCGGCGGCACCGACATCATCGCCCGCATGCTGGCCGACAAAATGGCCGAGCAGCTCAAGGGTACGTTCGTCGTCGAGAACAAGCCGGGCGCTTCCAACACCATCGCCGCCGATCTCACGGCCAAGGCGCCCACCGACGGCCACACGCTGCTGGTGGCCACCAACACCGGCCAGGCCATCGCGCCGCATCTTCTCAAGCTCAACTTCGATGCGATCAAGGATCTGACCCCGATCGGCCTCGTGGTCAGTGTGCCCAACGTGCTGGTGGTGGGAACGGCTGTGCCGGCCAATACGGTGGCGGAACTCATCGCGCTGATGAAGGCCAAGCCGGGCGACTTCAAGTACGGCTCCTCGGGCGTCGGCAGCACGCAGCACATCGCGGGCGAGGCGTTCGACATGGCGGCCGGCGTCAAGGGCGTCCATGTGCCTTACAAGGGCAGCGCCCAGGCCCATCTCGACATCATTTCCGGCAACATACAGATGATGTTCGACACTACTTCGTCGGCGATGGGACAGATCAAGGGCGGCAAGTTCAAGCCACTGGCCGTGACCTCGGATCGCCGCAGCGCCGAGCTGCCCGATGTGCCCACGCTGGCCGAAGCCGGCGTGCCGGGCTTCGAGATGACGACCTGGTACGCCGTCTATGTGACGGCGGGAACGCCGTCCGACGTGGTGGCGCGTTTGCAGGCCGAACTGGCGCGCATCGTGGCGTTGCCCGACGTCCAGGCGAAGCTGAGGGGCCTCGGCGGCGAGCCGGGAACCATGAGTGCCGGCCAGTTCGCCCGGTTCAATGTCCAGGAATACGAGCGCTTCGGCCGGCTGATCCGAGAAGCGAACATCAAGCCCGAGTGACGTCCGACCGTCTTGCCAATACTTAACTAATAGGTTAAGTGTCTGGTGAATTCGGGAGGATCGGCATGGAACGGTCTTATGGTTGGGTGATCGTCGGCGCTGGCGCGCTGATGGGCTGCGTCGCCATCGGCGCGATGTTCTCGCTGGCGGTCTTCCTGCAACCCATGTCCGACGCGACCGGCTGGTCGCGCACCGGCATCTCGACCGCCATGACGCTCGATTTCCTGACGATGGGCATCGCGGCCTTCGGCTGGGGGGCGCTCACCGATCGCTTCGGCCCGCGCATCGTCGTGCTGGCGGGCGCGCTTCTCCTCGGCTTCGGCATCGTCCTGTCGAGTCGCGCCACCAGCCTGCTCGAATTCCAGCTCATCTACGGTGTGCTGGTCGGCGTCGCCGCCGGTGCCGTCTTCGCGCCGATGATGGTCACGGTCACCGGCTGGTTCGGCAAGCACCGCAGCCTTGCCGTCTCGCTCGTGTCGGCCGGCATGGGCATGGCGCCGATGACGATCTCGCCGTTCGCCCAGTGGCTGATCTCGTCCTACGACTGGCGCACCGCCCAGCTCGTGATCGGGATCATGGCCTGGGTGCTGCTGATACCGGCGGCCCTTCTGGTGCGTCGGGCGCCCGCCGCCGACGGTGCGGCGCCGGGCGTGCCGGCGGAGGGGGGCGAGGGCATGAAGCTCGGGCGGGCGCTCCGATCGCCGCAGTTCATCGTGCTCTCACTCACCTTCTTCTGCTGCTGTGCCGCCCACTCCGGTCCGATCTTCCACACGGTGAGCTACGCGCTCGCCTGCGGCCTGCCGGCGATGACGGCGGTGATGATCTACGGCGTCGAGGGTCTTGCCGGCCTGGGCGGCCGCATCCTGTTCGGCCTGCTCGGCGACAGGTTCGGCGCCCGCCGTGTGATCGTGGCCGGCCTCATGGTCCAGGCGCTGGGCGCGGGAAGCTACTACTTCACGCGCGACGTCGGGGAATTCTACGCCGTCGCCATCCTCTTCGGCATGGCCTATGGCGGCGTGATGCCGCTCTATGCCGTGATCGCGCGCGAGTACTTCCCGATGCGCATCATGGGTACGGTATTTGGCGCCGCCGCCATGATCTCGAGCCTCGGTATGGCGCTGGGACCGGCCGCCGGCGGCTGGATCTTCGATACCTTCGGTGGCTACGGCTTCCTCTACATCGGCTCGTTCGGCATCGGCCTTGCTGCCGTAGCGATCGCGCTCGCCTTTCCGCCGTTCCCGTCGGAGGCGCGGGGTCGGCTGCAGCCGGCCTAAATTGCGCGCCGCCAGACGATCTTCTGCGTTCGTCCGGTGCCGGCCGTGAAGTCCGGGCCCGACAAGGTCAGGCGGTCGCCGTCGAGCTTGATGTGCCGGGTCGAGGTGACGCCGATCAGGGCGGGGTTGGTCGCGACCTCGATGGAGTGGAACACGGTGGCGTCGCGCACCTCGTAGCGGCCGGCATAGGCGAAGGCCTCGCCGAAGGCCGCGGCCCGTTCCGCGTCCGACTCGGGCGCCTTCGCGGCCCGGCCGCCGCGCATGAGGGTGGCGCTCACCTGGCCCTCAGGCGTGTAGAGGATCATACCTTGCGCGTCGCGGCCGAGCGGAAATTCCTCGGGTCGTCCGTCATCATAGACCAACGACCAGCTTTCCAGGCGCCAGCCGCCAAGGAGAGTTTTTGCCGTGATGGTCATGCGCGGCGCAAGGTGATGATGGTGACCTCGCCTCGGCAGTTGAAGCGGACCGCTGGTTCGGCGACGCCGAGGCCGGCGCTCGTGTAGCCGGCCATGCGGCCCTGGCGCCACAGGCCGGCGGCGGCATGCCGGCATCGCGTCAATTGCGTGATCACTGGTTTTCCTCCGGGCAGGCAGATCTGTCCGCCATGTGTATGGCCGGACAGATAGAATGCACAGCCCGCCTCGTCGGCGACATCGGCCATTTCGGCGGAGTGAACGAGGGCGATGCGGCATTCGCCATCGCGATCGTCGCCATAATCGTTGAGGGCTGTGCGTGCCGCGTCGGTGTAGAAATTGTGAACGTCGTCGAGGCCGGTGACGCGCAGCCGCCCGCCGCCGCGCTCGAGCACCCGCGAACGATTGACCAGGACGTCGAAGCCACTGTCCTCGAGCAGGGCGGCCATTTCGACCGGATCGTGGTTGCCGAGCACCGCCAGCCTCGGGCCGTGCACGCGAACGTCCTGCAAGGCCTGCATCAGCAGATCGACCGAGTAGGCGATCGGGGCGGACGGCGAGCCGTGGATGTCCCCGGTCAGGGCGAGCAGATCGACCTCGACACCCGCCAGCACACGCCGGGCAGCGTCCACGAGCTCGGGAAGAACGTCGAGATGCGTGTCGCTGATCTGCAGGATGCGATAGCCGTCGAAGGACGGCGGAAGCCTGGGCAGCGCGACTTCTATTTCCACACGTCTCAGGTCGAGAGCATTCCGCCGCCCGCGCGCCTGCAGCGGCGTGAGCCGCAGGCCCAGGGCGAAAGTCGCGAGGAGCCGGTTGAACATCGCCTTGCGCCACCTGGAGCGGGGACCAACAGGGCTGATCCAATGGCGGCTCTGCTCTATGCCGCGGCGACTGGCCGCCCAGTGCTCGCTCTGGGTCATCGACTGCCGCTCATGGGGCTAGACCAGCAACTCGGCTTTCTCGATGAACGCTTCCAATGCCCGCTCGTGCGGGGCCAGATCGAAGCCCTGGGCCGCGATCCAGTCGTCATTGTAGTAGGTATGGCCGTAGCGCTCGCCGCTGTCGCAGATCAGCGAGACCGGAGAACCTTTGAGGCCATCGGCGCGCATGCGCGAGGCTAGCATGCAGAGCGCGAAGAAGTTGGTGCCGGTCGAACCGCCGACCTTGCGGCCGAGCTGGCGCGAGAGCACGCGCATCGCGGCTAGCGAGGCGGCATCGGCCACCCTCATCATGCGGTCGATCACGTTGGGCACGAAGGAGGGCTCGACCCTCGGCCGGCCGATGCCCTCGATGCGCGATGGCCGTTCGCAGATCGCCTGGGAAGTGCCCGTGGCGAAAGCCTCGAAGAACGCCGAATGCTCCGGATCGGCGACACAGAGGCGCGTCGCGAAGCGCTTGTAGCGGATGTAGCGGCCCAGGGTGGCCGACGTGCCGCCGGTGCCGGCGCTCATCACGATCCAGGTCGGGACCGGATAGCGCTCGCGACCGATCTGCTCGAAGATCGACTCGGCGATGTTGTTGTTGCCGCGCCAGTCGGTGGCGCGCTCGGCATAGGTGAACTGGTCGACATAGACGCCGCCCAGTTCGGTCGCGAGTTCCTCGGCTGCCGCGTAGATGCCCTTGCCGTCGGACACCAGGTGGCATTTGCCGTGCTGGCGCTCGATCTCCTGGATCTTTTCGGCCGAGGTCGACGCCGACATCACGGCATGGAAGGGCAGGCCGAGCAGGCGGGCGAAGTAGGCTTCCGAGATCGCCGTCGAACCCGAGGAGGCTTCGATGATCGGCGTGTCGTGGCGGATGCGGCCGTTGCAGATGCCGTAGAGGAAGAGGGAGCGCGCCAGCCGGTGTTTCAGGCTGCCGGTCGGATGCGTCGACTCGTCCTTCAGGTAGATGTCGATCCCGTCCAGCGCCGGAATGTCGAGCCGCAGCAGGTGGGTATCGGCCGAGCGCCGCTGGTCGTTCTGGATCAGCTCCAGGGCGTGGCGGGCCCACTCGGCATCGTCATGCCGAGCTACCGCCTCGCCGAGAAGCTGAGAGCCCGTCACGTCAACCGCCGATCAGGCTCTTGGCGATCATGCAGTGGATGCCCTTGTTGCCGTCCACCGTCTGCGTGACGTGCAGGTCGGCCTGCAGGCTGCACAGCATGTAGGCGTCCTCGGGCTTCAGGCCGGTCTTGGCACAGATCAGCCGGATCATGTCGCGCAGCGCCTCCTTGGCGGCGTCGTCGAGGTCGGGGTCGAAGCCGTGGGTGATCCAGTGCGTGGCGGTCTCGGCGCGTGGGTTGTTGAGCTTGATGTCCTTGCGCACGGTGAAGCGGAAGGTACCGGAGAGCGAGGTTTCGAGCGCCGTGAGGTTGACCTCGCCGTCGCCCTGCACGCCGTGGCCGTCGCCGGTCGAGAACAGGCCGCCCGGCGCGAACACCGGCAGGTAGACCGTGGTGCCGACGTTGAAGTGCTTGTTGTCGATGTTGCCGCCGAAGGCGCGCGGCTCGACCGAGCTGCACTGGCCCCATTCCGGCGGCGGCGCCACGCCCATGATGCCGAAGAACGGGTTGAGCTTGACCTCGAGGCCCCACGGCATGGTGCAGACGCCGCGGTTCGAATCGATCGGGATGTGGGTCAGGCGATAGAAGGGGAAATCCTCGGGCAGGGTGCCCATCAGCGGCCGCTGCACGTTCCAGCCCCAGTTGGTGCGGAACTTGATGTCGAGCACCTCGACCGCCAGCGTGTCGCCGCGCTCGGCGCCCTCGACATGGACCGGCCCGGTCAGGATATGGCGGCCGATATGCGGCTTCAGCTTGGCCAGGATCTCGCGATGCTCCGGCAGCACGTTCATCGGCGGCTCGGGCAGGATCTCGGCGGCGCCGGACACGCAATGGATGGTGGCGATGTCGCCCGACTTGAGGCGGAGCTGGGGTTTCAGCTGGCTGTCGAAGTAGCCCCAGTGGCAGGTCTCTGGGGAGGAATGAAGTTCATGCGTGGCCATGTGGTCTCCCATTCTTACGTGACCGTTGAAGCACATACCGTGCCCCCAAATCCATCGGCGATGCTATAGCCGGAGCATGAACTACCGTCACGGCTACCATGCCGGCAATTTTGCCGATGTCCTGAAGCACACCGCGCTGTGCGAGCTGCTGCATCTGCTGCTGTCCAAGGACAAGAAGCTGTTCGTGCTCGATACCCATGCCGGCACGGGCGGCTACGACCTCGCCGGCAAGCTGGCCGAGCGCACGGGCGAAGCCGCGGCGGGCATCGCGCGCCTGATCGCGACGCCGCCGGCCGGCCGGCCGGCCGCTGTGGTGCGCTATCTTGCGGCGGTGGCCGCTTACGATCGCAAGTTCGGCCCGTCGTCGGGTGGAGGGTTGCGGCGCTATCCCGGCTCGCCGCGCCTGATCCGGGCAGCCCTTCGGCCTTCCGATCGCTTCATCGCCTGCGAGCTCCACGCCGAAGATGCGCTGTCGCTCCGGCGCGAGTTCGCCGGCGACCGTGCAATCGAGGTGCGGCAGGAGGACGGCTACAAGGTCCTGAAGGCGATGCTGCCGCCGCTCGAGCGGCGCGGGCTGGTGCTGATCGATCCGCCGTTCGAGGCGGCGGATGAATTCGAGCGGCTGTCGCGTGCAGTGCGCCAAGGGCTGCGCCGGTTCGCCACCGGCTGCTATGCGGTCTGGTATCCGATCAAGGACGAGGCGGCGGCCGCTGCGTTCGTCGCCACGCTGGAGGCGCCCAAGCGTCTGGTCATGGAGCTGCGGTTAAGCGGCGACGCTGGCGAGGGCAAGCTCGCGGCCTGCGGCCTGGCGGTGATCAATCCGCCGTGGCGTTTCGAGGAAGCGATGGCCGAGGCGCTGCCCTGGATTGCTTCAGTGCTGGGCGGCAAGGCTAGGCTCGTCGCGCCGCCAACCAGCGCACCGGCTCCGGCATCGCGAGCGTAAGGGCAAAGGAGACCAGGCAAAGCGCGGCGCCGGCGAGGATGGCGCCGGTGTAGGAGCCGAAGAAGTCGAAGGCATAGCCCGCAACAGGCGAGCCGAGCAGGGCGCCGAAGGCGACGCCGCTGTAGAGCGCACCGATGATCGAGCCCAGCGCGCGGCCGCCGAAATAGTCGGCGGCGAGCGAGGGCGCGATGGCGACGAACCCGCCGTAGAAGGCGCCGAACACCAGGGCGAAGACGATGAGCGCCGGCGCGCTGGTCGATACCGACCATATCACCAGCATGACGCCGGCGCCGACATACATCAGGGCGAAGGAGAGGCGGCGGCCGAGCCAGCTGGTAAGGCTGGCGAACAGGAACCGCCCGACGGTGCTGCCGACGCCCAGCAGGACGATCAGCAGGACGCCGAAGCCTTCGCCCAAGCCGAGGTCGCTGGCATAGGGCGCGAGATGCACGAACGGCACGAACAGGCCGAACGACATGAGGAGCGCGCCGACATAGATCGTCCAGAAGGGCCGCGACCGCATCGCCTCGCCCAGGGTGAAGCCCGCCGGGATCGCCGGGGCGCCGCCTGAGGCAGGCGCATCACCGTCGGGCGCCAGGCCGTAGTGCTCCGGCGCCGGGCGCACCAGGATGCCGCTCGCGATGGCGCCGATCACCGTCAGCACGGCCAGCACGAGATAGGTTTGGCGCCATCCGACGGCCGCGATCATCTCGTGGGCGAGCGGCGCACCGACCAGCGTGCCGACGCCGATGCCGGCGACGGCGAGGCCGCTTGCCGTGCCGCGGCGGCGGATGAACCAGCGCTGCACCGCGGCGATGCTCGGCACATAGGACAGGCCGACGCCGACACCGACGCCCAGGCCGTAGCCGAGATAGATCTGCCACAGCGCCGTCGCCTGCGAGGCGACGACGAGACCCAGCGCCACCAGCAGCAGGCCGCCGACCACGAGCGGGCGCGGCCCGCTGCGGTCGGCGATCAGGCCGGCGGGAAAGCCCAGCTGAAAATAGAGGAATGCCGCAATCGAGAAGACCAGCGAGGTCTCGCCGCGCCGGGCGCCGAACTCGGTCTCGAGGGCACCGAAGAACGCGGCAAAGGAATAGGCCACCGCGTAGCCGGTCATCATGCACAGGAAGGCGCCGGCGACGACCCACCAGCCGGCGAACGGCCGTGCAAAGGTCATTTGTCGCGACCTGCTAGTTCTTCTTGTCGGGCTTCCAGCCCCACAGCTTGCGCGCCAGGTCGGCGATTTCAGGCGTGAGCTCGTGCTCGGTCAGCTTGACGTCCCGGCCCAGTTCCTCGACGAGGATCCGCAGCGCCGTCAGCCGCGCCCACTTCTTGTGGTCGGTGGCGATGACATGCCAGGGCGCGTATTTGGTGTCGGTACGCTCCAGCATGTCGTCGTAGGCTTCGACATACTCCTTGCGCTTGGCGATGTTGCGGAAGTCCTCGGGGCCGATCTTGTAGCGCTTGTGCGGGTCTTCGAGGCGCTCGATCATCCGCCTCTTCTGCTCGTCCGCGCTGACATGCATGAGCAGCTTCACGATGCGCACGCCGTCGTCGACCAGCTGATGCTCGAATTCGTTGATCTCGTGGTAAGCGCGCTTCCAGGCTTTCTTGTCGCAAAATCCCTCGATCCGCTCGACGAGGACGCGGCCATACCAGGTGCGATCGAAGATCCCCCAGTCGCCGGGGGCGGGCAGTCGCTGCCAGAAACGCCAGAGATAGTGCCGGCCCTGTTCGGCCGGTGTCGGCGCGCTGATGCGCCAGACGTGGACCGATTTCGGTTCCAGGCGGCCGACGATCCGCTCGATCAGGCCGCCCTTGCCGGCGGCATCCCAGCCGTCGATCCCGAGGATCACCCGCCCGCCGGTCTTGATGTGGTGGATTTGCAGGGCCAGCAGCCGCTCCTGAAGCTCCTTCAACTCGCTCTCGTAGCTCTTTTCGTCGATTGGACCGTCGATCATCTCGACTTTGTCCAGCACCGGCCGTTTGCCCATTCATTCCTCCGCTGCCGGATCGTGCCAGTGGCGAGGGAGGCGGGCAATGAGGAGAGATTGACAGCGCGAACCGCGCCCGCGACTAATCTCGCCAATGTCCGAAGCCCAACCGACCATTCGCTATACGATGCGTGCCGGGAAGCCCGTCGTCGAGATCGGCGGCGACTGGACGGTGCTCCACCTCCGCGGCATCCGGCAAAAGGCCTCCAAGGCCCTCGATGCCGCCGGGACGGGGCGTGCGGCGCGCATGGTGGACGCAAGCGGCGTCGAGCGGCTCGACACTGCCGGTGCGCTGGAAATCCTGCTCCTTGCCGGCGGTGGTCCCGACACCGAGGTCACGACCAAGGAGAAGAGGCACGCCGACCTGTTCCAGGTCGTCCAGAAGAACATGTGCGAGGCGATGCCCGAACGGCACGTGAACTGGCTCGCCCACTGGTTCGAGGAAATCGGTCGAAACACCATCGAATTCTACCATCAGGCGATCAATCTCTGCGCCTTCTTCGGCGAGATCCTCGTGGTCTTCGTCGAGGCCTGCCTGCATCCGCGCCGGTTCCGCATCAATGTCGTGGTTCGCCAGATGTACGAAGTCTGGATCAGGGCGCTGGTGATCGTGGGCGTGCTCTGCTTCCTGATCGGCGTGGTGATCGCCTACCAGGGTGTTCAGCAGCTCAAGCAGTTCGGCGCCGAGACCTTCACCGTCGAGGCGGTGGGCATCGGGATGTTCCGCGAACTGGGGGTCCTGCTTACCGCCATCATCGTCGCCGGCCGGTCCGGCAGCGCCTTCACCGCCCAGATTGGCACGATGCAGGTCAATCAGGAGGTCGATGCCATGCGCACCATCGGGCTCAATCCGGTGGAATGGTTGGTGCTGCCGCGCATCGTGGCCCTGGTCGTGTCGATGCCATTGCTGGCGTTCTGGGGCGACATCGCCGGCCTGCTGGGCGGCGCGGTCGCCTGCATCTTCTATCTCGACTTTACGCTCGTGCAGTTCTTCGACCGGTTGCGCGACACCGTCGGCATCTGGCATTTCTATACCGGCATGATCAAGGCGCCGGTCTTCGGCATGGTCATCGCCACCATCGGCTGCTTCGAGGGTTTGCAGGTCCGCGGCAGCGCCGAAAGCGTGGGCCAGCTCACGACGAAGGCGGTCGTCGAGTCGATCTTCTGCGTCATCGTGCTGGACGCGGTATTCTCCATCATCTTCCTGCTGGCGAACGTCTGATGGCCGCGACCGATGCCAATAAGGTCACCGAAGACGGAGACCCGAAGGAACTGCCGCCGCTGGTGGACGGCGGTCAACTCATCGATCACAGCGACGGCCGGGACGTCGTGCTGCGGCTGCGCGGCGTGCGTACGCAGTTCGGCGACAACGTCATTCACGACAAGCTCGACTTCGACGTCTTCCGCGGCGAGATCGTCGGGCTGGTGGGCGGCTCGGGCACCGGCAAGTCGGTCTTGTTGCGCACGATCATCGGCCTCAATCAGGCGTCGAGCGGCACCATCGAGATGATGGGCGTCGACACCGCCACCCTTCACGGCCAGGCGCTACGGGACATGCAGGCCCGGACCGGCGTCCAGTTCCAGGACGGCGCCCTGTTCTCCTCGCTCACGGTGTCCGACAACATCATCGTGCCAGTCCGCGAGCATGCCGGCTTGGACGAGGAGACGATGCGGGACATCGCCGCCCTCAAGATCGCACTGGTCGGCCTGCCGGCAGACACCGGCGACAAGAAGCCGTCCGAACTCTCGGGCGGCATGCGCAAGCGGGCGAGCCTGGCGCGCGCGCTCGCCCTCGATGCCGAGCTGCTGTTCCTGGACGAGCCCACCGCCGGGCTGGATCCGATCGGCGCCGCCCACTACGACGAGTTGGTCAAGGGCCTGAGCCAGAGTCTCGGGCTCACGATTTTGATGGTAACCCACGACTTGGACAGCCTGAATGCGGTATGCGACCGGATCGCTGTCCTGCTCGACAAGCGCGTGGTGGTAGGTACGATGGAAGAGTTGCTGGTGTACGACCATCCTTGGGTCAAAGAGTATTTTCACGGTCCGCGCGGGCGAGCGGCTCGACAGGAGCAGAAGTAGCGTCCGATGGAAAGAAAGTCGCCTTATGTGCTGATCGGCGCGGCGATGATCGCGTTCATCGTCGCCGTCGCGGGTTTTGTCGTCTGGAAGCTGAGGGCCGGCGACCGGACGTCCTACGCCTACTACGACATTCTCTTTTCCGGCGACGTGCAAGGGCTGACCAACGACTCGCCCGTGTTCTACCGCGGCCTGCGTGTCGGCCGGGTGCAGAACATCCAGCTCACGTCGCGGGTCGACACACGGCGGGCCACCGGGCGCGAGCGCCTGACGGAAAAGATCGAGGTGACGGTCGCGGTCGACTGGAACATCGACATCCGGGAACGCTCCTACGCCGTCTTCGAGAAGCCGTTCATCGCCGGCTCTCCTTTCATCCAGATCGTCGGCCGCCTCGACGTCGACCAGATCAAGCCGAAGAAGAGGCTGGACGAAAAACCTTATCCGGAAATCCGCGAGGGCGCCTCTTTCCTCCAGGCGACTTCGACGTCGGCGCAGGAGTTGCTGTCGAAGGCCAGCGTCACGGTCGACCGGCTCAACGATCTTCTCAGCCCCGACAATATCGGCGCCTTCAGCGATACGCTGCGCAACCTGTCGACGGCAACGACGGCGCTCGCCAAGCAGGATGCCGCGATCCAGACGACCCTGGCCGAATTGCCGGGGGCGATCACCGAGTTCCGCCACACCTTCAACACGCTGAACGGTTTGGCGGAGTCGCTCAATTTGGTAGCGCTTGAACTCGGGCCTCAGGACGCCGCGAGCCGCAAGGCATTGGCCGGCAAGGATCCGGGAGAGCTGCGCAAGGCGCTGGCCGAGGCGCGCACGGCGTTGGCCAACATCGATGCCACCGCCGGGTCGTTCAACAGGCTCGTGGCCGACAACAAGGGGCCGATCAGGAGCTTCACCGAGACCGGCCTGACCGAGTTTTCCCTGGCTCTTCGCGAGTTGCGCCAGCTCACCGCAAACTTGAATGTCATCGCCACCAAGCTGGAGCGTGATCCGGCCAACTTCGTGTTCAGTGGCAAGCAGGGATACACGCCGAAATGATGTTTCGTTGGGCCGTCTGCGCGGCGGCGGTCGTCGCTCTTGCCGGATGCCAGGCGCTTAGCGCGATCGATTCGGCGGCGGAACCGACCGAGCTCTACACGGTGACACCAAAGAGCACCTTCGATCTCGATCTGCCCAACGTCTATTGGCAGCTTGCCGTCGAGGCGCCGGTCGCGGCCGCCAGCCTCAATACCGGCCGTATCGCCATCCAGATGACGCCGACCTTGACCGACTACTACGCCAAGGTGGCGTGGACCGATCGCGCGCCGCTGATGGTGCAGACTCGCATCGTCGATTCGTTCGAAAACACCCGCAAGATTGTCGCCGTGTCACGCGAATCGATTGCGCTGCGCGCCAACTACGTGCTGCAGCCCGACCTGCGCAACTTCGAGGCCATGTATTTCTACGGCCAACCGCCGATCGTGAAGGTCCGCATCATTGCCAAGCTGGTGCGCATGCCGGATCGCCAGATCATCGGCGTCGCCTCGTTCGAGCGCTGCGTGCGTGCCCGGGCCGACAAGGTGCCGAAGGTGGTCGATGCCTTTGACCAGGCGCTGGGCAGCGTCATCAAGCGGCTCGTCTCCTGGACCCTGCGGACGCCGCCGCCGCGGCCGCCAAGCGACGACGCGCCCTACGATATCGGCAGGTATCGCAATCCTGCGAACGCGGTGGTCGACAGCGAGAACTGTCCGAAGGGCAACGACACGTCGATGGTACCCTCTACCGACGAGTAGCTGGCCGGCGCTCAGGCGCCGTTCTTGACCAGCGACCAGGCAAGATCGGCCAGGACGCGTGCGCGGTTGCCATACTGCTTTGCGGTTTCGGACGATGCGTTGCCGTCGAGGCCGCGCTTGTAGACGCCCTGCACGATGGCGGCGAGGCGGAACAGCGAGAACGCCAGGAAGAATTTCCAGTCGGGGATTTCCTGGCGCTTGGTGCGGCGCGCATAGGCGGCAAGATATTCCTGCTCGGTCGGGATGCCGAAGGTCTTGAGGTCCATGCCGGCATAGCCTTCGGATGCGCCGAAGCCCTCGCCAAAATGATACATCATGCAGTTGTAGCCGAGGTCGGCCAGCGGATGGCCGAGTGTCGACAGCTCCCAGTCGAGCACGGCGATGACACGCGGCTCGGTCGGATGGACGATGGTGTTGCCAAGACGATAGTCGCCATGATTGATGCGCGTCTCGTCGCCCGGTGGGAGGTTGGCCGGCAGCCACTGCTTGAGCAGCTCCATCGACTCGACATTGTCGGTTCTGGCGAGGTCGTACTGGCTGGTCCAGCGCGCGAGTTGGCGCTGGATGTACTGGCCCTCGCGGCCGTAGTCGCCCAGGCCGACCGCGCGATAGTCGACATTGTGGATGCGCGCCAGCACGTCGTTCATCGAATCAAAGATTTTGCCGCGATCGGAAGGCGAGATGCCCACCATCTTGGAGTCAGACAGGATTCGGCCCGGCAGAAACTCCATGAGGTAGAAGGCGGTGCCGATCACCGAATCGTCCTGGCAAAGCGCGTAGGGATTTGGCACTGGCACATCGGTATGGTCCGACAATGCCTTGATCACCCGGTACTCGCGGTCGACCTGATGCGCCGAGGGCAGCAGCTTGCCGGGCGGCTTCTTGCGCAGCACATACATGCGGCCATCGCCGTCGGTCAGATGGAAGGTCGGGTTGCTTTGCCCGCCTTCGAATTGCAGCACCTTCAGCGGCCCGCGAAAGCCGTCGACGTTCGCCGTCATGTAGTCGATGAGGCGCGCCTGGTCGAAGGCGTGAGCCTCGCGGACGGGGGTGAGATTGGCGGGGAGCTGGGACATGCTGGGCTTGGCCATCTGTTCGAGTGCGTCGTTCTTCTAGCGTTGCCGCCGTTCGATTTCGAGAGGGTCTTCGGCGGGACGTTCGCGCAGCGGTGTTGATGTCAGTCCTGGCGTCAGTTGACCTGCCGCACCTTGTCACCCCAGTACGGCAGGCGCAGTTCGCGCTTCAGGATCTTGCCCGTGGGATTGCGTGGCAGCGCCTCGATGAAGTCGACCGTTTTCGGCAGCTTGTAGCCGGCGATGCGGTCGCGTGCCCATGTGATCAGTTCGCCGGCCGTGACACCGGCGCCGGGCTTCTTCACCACGACGGCCTTTACTGCCTCACCCCAGCGCTCGTCGGGCACGCCGATCACCGCCACGTCGGCCACGTCGGGATGACCGAACAGGGCGCTCTCGACCTCCGCGGGATAGATGTTCTCGCCGCCCGACACGATCATGTCCTTCACGCGGTCGTAGATGAAGAGATAGCCCTTGTCGTCAAGGTAGCCCGCGTCGCCGCTGAAGAACCAGTCGCCGTGGATCGCCCGCTTGGTGGCGTCGGGCAGGCGCCAGTAGCCGTGCATGACCTGCGGCGAGCGGATCGCAATCTCGCCGACCTGGCCCAACGGCAGGTCCTTGCCGGCGTCATCGACGATGCGCAGCTCGACACCGACCTGCGCATAGCCGCAGGACAAGAGCTTCTTGGGGTCCGAGGGATCGTGATCGTCCGGCGGCAGCAGCGTAATTGCGCCTGTCGTCTCGGTGAGACCGTAGACCTGCTGGAAGCCGCAGCCGAAGACCGCCATTGCCTGCTTCAGCAGCTCTGCGGGAATCGGCGCCGCACCATAGACGATGAGCTGCAGGCTCGACAGGTCCGTCTCGCGGATTTGCGGCGCCTGGACGAGGAACAGGATCATCGCCGGCACGAGCAGCATGACCTGGATGCGCTCGCGCTGGATGGTCTCGAGCACGTTGGCCGGCACGAATTCGCGCATGACATGGTTGGTGGCGCCGGCGAAGAGTCCGGCGATGCCCCAGCCGGCGCCGCCGATGTGGAACATCGGCAGGCAGACGATGTTTTGCGCGTCGGGCTTCAGCAGCCAGCTTCGAGTCCACTGCTCGAACATGAAGGCGAAATTGGCATTGGTGAGTTCCGCCCCCTTGGGCAGGCCGGTCGTGCCGCTGGTGTAGAATTGCACGGCGGTGTCCTCGCGGCGTGCGGGCAGGCGAGGATCGGTGTCGGCGTTGCGGTCGCGCCATTCCGCGAAGGATTCCCAGGCACCGTGGTGCGGCCCGAGCGTCACGATCTTGCGCACGGACTTCAGCTCATCGCGGATCTTCTCGATGACGGGGAAATACTCCTCACCGACGAACAGGATTTCGGCCTCGGCGTCGTTGAGGATTTGCAGCACTTCCGGTGGCGCCAACCGCCAGTTGACCGACACCATGACGGCATTCGCCTTGGCGACGCCGAACAGCAGTTCGAAATAGAGGTCGCTGCTCTTGTCGAGATGGGCGACGCGAACGCCGGGCTTGATGCCGTCGGCGATCAGGCCGTTGGCTGCCCGGCTGGCGGCGCGGTCGAGGGCGCTGTAGCGCGTGGTGCGGCCTTCATAGACGATGGCGGCGGCGTCGGGACGCTCCGTGGCGTGCGCTCGGACGATATCGGCGAGGCCCGTGATCTCGATGCCCATTCAAAGTTTCCCCTGCAGTCTTGGCCGCACCAGCAGGTGCGCAGCGGCGGTATCCTTCGGCCGTTTGGGAGTGATTTCAAGAGCTTGATCGCCTAGTGTCGGCGGCGAAAACGAGACGATCTTTCAGGGGCATCATGAGCAAGCGTATCTTGGTCACCGGCGGCGCGGGATTCCTGGGGTCGCACCTGTGCGAACGGCTGCTGGAGGCTGGCAACGACGTGCTCTGCGTCGACAATTACTTCACCGGTTCGAAGCAGAACATCGTGGCCTGCCTCAGCAACCCGCGCTTCGAGCTGATGCGGCACGATGTGACGTTCCCGCTCTATGTCGAGGTCGACGAGATCTACAATCTGGCCTGCCCGGCCTCGCCGGTTCACTACCAGCATGATCCGGTGCAGACGACCAAGACCAGCGTGCACGGCGCCATCAACATGCTCGGGCTCGCCAAGCGGGTACGCGCCAAGATCTTCCAGGCCTCGACCAGCGAGGTCTACGGCGACCCGACCGTCCATCCCCAGGTCGAGAGCTACCGCGGCAGCGTCAATCCGATCGGACCGCGCGCCTGCTACGACGAAGGCAAGCGCTGCGCCGAGACGCTATTCTTCGACTATCACCGCCAGCACAAGCTCCGCATCAAGGTAGCGCGTATTTTCAACACCTACGGTCCGCGCATGCATCCCAACGACGGACGCGTGGTGTCGAACTTCATCGTCCAGGCGCTCAAAGGCGAGGACATCACGATCTACGGCGACGGCATGCAGACCCGAGCCTTCTGCTACGTCGACGACCTGCTCGACGGCTGGCTGCGCCTGATGGACCACACGCCCGACGACTTCACGGGGCCAGTCAACATCGGCAATCCGGTCGAGATGCCCATCCGCCATCTCGCCGAGAAAATCATCGAGAAGGTGAATGGCAAGTCGAAGCTGATCTTCCAGCCGCTGCCGGTCGACGATCCGATGCAGCGTTGCCCGGACATCAGCCTGGCGCGGGAAAAGCTCAAGTGGGAGCCGAAGGTTGCCCTCGACCAGGGGCTGGCGAAGACGATCGCCTATTTCGACGGTCTGCTGAAGAGCAACAAGGCCGTGAGCCGCGTCGGCCGCTAGCGCCGACGCGGCACAGGCCTTTAAGTCTTACTGAGCGGCAACGGCACGCGGCAGCGCGTTGACGACCGAGGCCTTGCCAGAGGTCATCTCGTCGTAGATCCACTTGTAGGTCTTCTCCATGCCGTCCTCGAGACGGATGGATGGAGCCCAATTCATCACCTTCTTGATCAACGTGTTGTCGCTGTTGCGGCCGCGCACGCCCTTGGGCGCGTCGAGCTTGTAGCTGCGCTTCAGCTTGATACCGGCGAGCTTCTCGACCATGTCGACCAGAGTGTTGATGCTGACCAGTTCGTCGCTGCCGATGTTTAGCGGCTCGATGATGTTGCTTTCGGCGAGCTTGATCGTGCCCTCGGTGCAATCGTCGATATACATGAACGAGCGGGTCTGCTCGCCGTCGCCCCAGATCTCGATCTCGTGCTTGCCTGACAGCTTGGCCTGGATGACCTTGCGGCACATCGCGGCCGGGGCCTTCTCGCGACCGCCGTCGTAGGTGCCTTCCGGCCCGTAGACGTTGTGGTAACGCGCGACGCGGGTGGCGATGCCGTAATCCTCGCGGTAATGGCGCGCCATGCGCTCGCTGAAGAGCTTCTCCCAGCCGTAGCCGTCTTCCGGCAGGGCGGGGTAGGCGTCTTCTTCCTTTAGGGCCGTCACGTTGGCGTCGGTCTGCTTGTCGCCGTTGTAGACGCAGGCCGACGAGGCATAGAAGAAGCGTTCGGTGCCGGCTTCCTTGGCGGCGACCAGCATGTGGGTGCTGACCAGCACCGACAGCATGCACTCGGCCTTGTGGGTTTCGATGAAGCCCATGCCGCCCATGTCGGCGGCGAGGTTGTAGATCATCCTGGCGCCCTTGGCGGCCGCTCGGCAGGGTTCGAGCAGCGACAGGTCGCCGACCTGATTCTCCACCCCAGGGGTCTTCTGGTACCACTCGTTGAGCGCCTTTACGTCGACGCCCCGGATCTTGGTATGGCCTCGTTGCTGCAGGACACGGACCAGATGGCCGCCAATGAAACCACCGGCACCGGTGACGACCACGAGATCATTCTTGGACATGAAAGAGCCTTTCAATCGACGCGAGGGGCCGTTTTAGCGGACTTTTCAAAGGCTTGCGGGACGGGCTGCTCATTCCCCCGGTCCCGCGCCTCCGACGGCTCGATCCCTTTGCCGCCAACCCACATGTTCGGGGCTAGGCTGGGATGCGCACGCAAGCCAGCGTTTGCTCGCCTGCCGCTCCGCCGTCAAGTCACTGCTGCGTCGCAGTGGCCGTGCGGGTACGGTGCCGACCGGAAGGCGGTCGGCCGCCCGATACCGATGGTCTCCCGGAAAAAATTCATTTATACCAAATACATAGCTAGTTCCTTTATCGTCTTTGCGCCGTGCTGGCCGACATCACCCCCGTCATCCTGACCTACAACGAAGCGGCGAACATTGGCCGATCGCTGGAGCGGCTCGCCTGGGCCCGCGAGGTCGTGGTCGTCGACAGCGGCTCGACCGACGAGACGTTGGCGATCGCTGCCCGCTTCTCCAATGTCCGCACGGTCCACCGGCCGTTCGACACCCATGCCGAGCAATGGCGGTTCGCCACCGGCGAGACCGGGGTGGCAACGGATTGGGTCCTGCGGCTGGATGCCGACTACTTGATGGACCAGGCGCTGCACGACGAGATCGCGGCCCTCGCACCTGTGGCCGATCTGGCAGCCTATGAGATCGCCTTTACCTACTGCATCGATGGCCGGCCGCTCCGGGCCTCGCTTTATCCGCCGCTGCCGGTGCTTTTCCGGCGCGGGCGGGCGCGCTTCGAGCAGGATGGTCATACCGAGAAGCTACGCATCGACGGCCCGGTCAGTCGACTGAGCAATCGTCTGCATCATGACGATCGCAAGAGCCTCGAGCGCTGGCTGCAGTCGCAGGTGCGCTATCAGGCCCAGGAGGCCGAGAAGCTCACTACGCGTCCCTGGTCCGACCTCAGCTGGGCTGATCGTCTCCGCAGCACGCGCGTCCTCGGGCCGCCCGCGGTGGCGCTGCATTGCCTGCTGCTCAAGGGATTGGTGTTCGACGGCAAGGCGGGGCTTTTCTACACGGCCCAGCGCGTCACCGCCGACCTGATCCTGTCCATGCACCTGTTGCGTCTCGACCTCGAGCGTGCCGGCGCCCGAAAGTCTTCGAGATGACATACGTTCTGGGCTTGAACGCCTTTCACGCCGACGCTGCGGCCTGTCTGGTGAAAGATGGCGAACTGGTCGCGGCCGTCGAGGAGGAGCGCTTCCGGCGGATCAAGCACTGGGGCGGCTTTCCCGGCGACTCGATTCGATATTGCCTGGCCGAAGCCGGCATCTCGCTGGGCGACGTCGACCATGTCGCGGTCAACAGCGACAATCGCGCGAACCGATGGCGCAAGCTGGTCCACGTGCTGACGTCGGGCGTCAGTCCCGGCTATGTGCTGGGCCGGCTGCGTCAGCGCGGCGAGCGCGCCGATATCGCGGGCAATCTCAAGCGGGATCTTCCGGAGCAGGACTTTTGCGGCGCCGTGCATGCGGTCGAGCATCATCTCTGCCATCTCGCGTCGGCGTTCCTGGTGTCGCCGTACGACGAGGCGGTCGCGGTTTCAGTGGACGGCTTCGGCGACTTTTCCTCGGCGGCCTGGGGGCTCGGCAAGGGGGGCAACCTGCAGGTCGACGGGCGCGTCTTCTTTCCGCATTCGCTGGGCGTCTTCTACGAGGCGATGACGCAGTTCATCGGCTTTCCGCACTATGGCGACGAGTACAAGGTGATGGGGCTCGCGCCCTACGGCGAGCCGCGCTACGTCGAGCAGATGAAGCAGATCGTCCGGCTCAAGGACGACGGCAGTTTCGCCCTCGATCTGCGCTACTTTCGCCATGCCTCCGGCGAAGGCGCCAACTATTCGGTGAAGGAAGGCATCCCGTCGGGCGGGCGCCTGTGGAGCGACTCGCTGACGGAGTTGCTCGGGCCGGCGCGCGATCCGGCAGCGCCATTGGAAGATCGCCATCGCGACATCGCGCGATCGGCCCAGGTGACCTACGAGAACGCCTTCTTCAATTTGCTGGGCGCCCTGCACCGGCGCTATGGCACCGATGCCGTCGTGCTGGCAGGCGGCTGCGCCTACAACTCCGTCGCCAACGGCAAGATCCTCGAACGCTCGCCGTTCAAGAAGCTCTATGTCCAGTCAGCCGGCGGCGATGCCGGCGGCGCGATCGGGGCGGCTTTCGCCACCTGGCAAAAGGTGGCGGGTTCGGCGGCCAAGCGTCACTTCGTGATGGATCATGCCTACTGGGGCCCGTCGGCGACGCCCGACCAGATCGCATCGGCAATCGCTGCACGACGGGTGGATTTCGATTCGGCAGGCTGCACCATCGAGCGGGTCGGCGACGAGGCGGTCCTCTGTCGCCGCACGGCGCAGGCGATCTCCGAGGGCAAGGTGATCGGCTGGTTTCAGGGCCGGCTGGAGTGGGGCCCGCGCGCGCTGGGCAACCGCTCGATCCTGGGCGACCCGCGCCGCGCCGACATGAAGGACATCCTCAATCTCAAGATCAAGCGCCGAGAGTCCTTCCGGCCGTTCGCGCCCTCGATCCTGCGCGACGCGGTGCCCGACTGGTTCGAGACCGACGGCGACGTGCCGTTCATGATGCAGGTCTTCAAGATCCGCGCCGAGAAGCGGGGCGAGATCCCGGCCGTGACCCATGTCGACGGCACCGGACGCCTGCAGACCGTCACCTGGGCCGCCAATCCGCGCTACGCCCGCCTGATAGAGTCCTTCCGCGACCTCACCGGCGTGCCGATCGTGCTCAACACCAGCTTCAACGAGAACGAGCCGGTCGTCTGCAAGCCCGAGGAGGCGATCGACTGTTTCCTTCGGACCAAGATGGACGTCCTCGTCCTGGGTGATACCTTTATCGAACGATGATCTCGCTTACCGTGAACGGTCAGGTGCGTCAGATCGATGCCGAACCTGACAAGCCGCTGCTCTGGGTCCTGCGCGAGGACCTGAATGTCGTCGGGCCGAAGTTCGGCTGCGGTATTGCCGTCTGTGGCGCCTGCACGGTCCATGTCGAGGGCCAGCCGGTGCGCTCCTGCTCGATCGCGGTGGCCGATGTCGCCGGCAAGTCGGTGATCACCATAGAAGGGCTGGGCGGAGGTGTGGGCAGCGAAGGCCGGCTGCATGCCGTGCAGCGCGCCTGGATCGAGAACCAGGTGCCCCAGTGCGGCTACTGCCAGCCCGGCTTCATCATGGCCGCAGCGTCACTGCTCAAGGAAAAGCCGAAGCCAACCGACCAGGACATCGACGACGCGCTGAACAACATCTGCCGCTGCGGCACCTACAGCGCCATCCGCCGCGCCGTGCATCGCGCGGCGGCGATTCTGGCTGGTGCGCCATGAAGTTCACCCGCCGCAAGGCGATCATCGGCGGCATCGTCGGTGGCGGCTTCCTCGGCGTCGGCTTCTGGTTCGCCCGCGAACGCGACCGTCTGGGCAGCCGCACGCTGTTCAACGTCCAGACCGGCGAGGCCGGTCTCAACGGCTGGATAAAAATCTCCCGCGACAATTCGGTGATCGTGGCGGTGCCGCGGGCGGAGATGGGACAGGGCGTGCAGACAGCGCTCGCCATGCTCGCGGCCGAGGAGATGGACGCGCGCTGGGACCAGGTCCGCGTCGAGGACCCGCCCGAGGACGGCGTCTATCGCAACGTCGATATCCTGATCGACGGGCTGCCGTTCTCGCCCGAGGAAACCGGGACCGTGGTCGACGTCGCGCACTGGATGGCCGGCAAGCTCGGCGGCGTTCTGGGCGTGAGCGCGACCGGCGGATCGACGTCGGTGCGCGACGCCTGGTTGCCGATGCGGACGGCGGGCGCCGTGGCGCGCGACCTGCTGTTGCGGGCCGCCAGCCGCAAGGCCGCGATCCCCGTCGCCGATTTGATTGCCGTCGACGGCGAGATCCGCCGGCGTGACGGCGCCAAGGTGGCGACGTTCGGCGAGCTGGTGGATTCGGTCCACGATCTCGCCATCAGGTCGCCGCCGCCGCTGAAGAAACCCTCGGATTTCAAGCTGATCGGCACGTCGCCGCCACGCACCGACGTGCCGGCGAAGGTGACTGGCGCGGCGACATTCGGCGTCGACGTTCGCCTGCCCCATCTGCTCTACGCCGCGGTGCGCAATGCACCGACATTCGGCGGCGCGGCGAAAGGCTTCACGCTGAAGCAGGCCGGCCTGCCCGAGGGCATCGAGAAAGTCGTCATCGTGCCGGGCGGCATCGCGGCTATCGGCAAGAGCTGGTGGCGGGCCAACAAGTTCCTCGACGAGGAAGTCGAGGTGCAATGGCAGGACGGCCCCGAACCCAGGCTCGACAGCGCCACGCTGTGGAAGCACTACGAGCAATTGCTCGACACCGGCCAGCCGGCACTGACGCGCACCTTCGGCAACGAGGCGAGGTCGGAGAAGGCCCACACTTTCATCGCCACCTACCGTGCGCCCTATCTCGCGCATACGCCGATGGAGCCGATGAACTGCACGGCCCACGTCAGGAAGCACGACGCCGGCGGGCAGGGCATCGAAGTCTGGATGCCCAACCAGTCGCCTACGTTGATGCGGCTCGCGGCGGCCAGGACGGCCGGCGTGTCGCAATCCGAGGTGACGGTGCACACGACTTTCCTCGGCGGCGGCTTCGGCCGGCGCGCCGAGGTCGATCTGGTGCGCCAGGCCGTCACCTGTGCGCTGGCGATGCCAGACCGGCCGGTCCAGGTGCTGTGGTCGCGCGAGGAAGACATTCGCCACGACGTCTATCGGCCGATGGCGCTCGCACGTTGGTGGGCCGATATCGATACGGAGGGAGCGACGCCGAGACTCGCGGGCGTCGCCAAGCGCCAGGTGGCGCAGTCGCCGACCGACCAGTTCCCGGCGCGCACGATCGGTCTGCCGGCCCAGGGCAAGCCCGAAGGCAATGCGGTCGAAAATCCGCCCTACGCCTTTCCGTCCTACCGGCTCGAGGCCATCGTCGCCGAGGGATCGGTGCCGGTCGGCTTCTGGCGCTCGGTCGGCCACTCGCACACCGCCTTCTTCGACGAGAGCTTCATCGACGAGCTGGCGCATGCGCTGGCGAAGGACCCGCTCGCGTTCCGCCGCGACCTGCTGGCGGGCAAGCCGCGCTATCTCAAGGTGCTGGACACCGTGGCGCGGGAAGCCGGCTGGGGAACGGCGCTGCCGGCAGGGTCGGGGCGCGGCATTGCGCTCCGGGCCTCGTTCGGGTCGATCGTGGCGCAGGTTGCCGAAGTGGATGTGGCCGACGGCAAGACCTTGCAGGTGAAGCGCGTCACCTGCGCCATCGACTGCGGCCCCGTCGTCAATCCGGCGATCGTGCGGGCCCAGATGGAGAGCGGCATCATCTATGGCCTGTCGGCCGCGCTCTACGGCGAGATCACGCTGGCCAACGGAGCGGTCGAGCAGGGCAACTTCCCGGACTACGACGCGGTGCGCCTGGCCGAGGCGCCGGTGATGGCGGTCCATCTCGTCGACAGCGGGGCATCAGCGATCGGCGGTGTCGGCGAGCCCGGCACGCCGCCGATCGCACCGGCCGTGGCCAATGCCATCTTCGCGGCGACGGGAAAGCGCCTGCGCAACCTGCCGCTGCGCCTGGACTGAGGTTCAATTCACGTCGTTCTGAAAATGGTGCCGGGTGAGGGATTTGAACCCCCGACCTTCGGTTTACAAAACCGCTGCACTACCACTGTGCTAACCCGGCATCCGTTCGGCGCTGTCGCGCAGAAGCTATTGATAATAAGGGATTATCGACGCCGTGCCCACTCGTAGGTGGCGACGGCAGCAGCGTTGGAGACGTTGAGGGCGGCCAGCGCGGCTTTGGTCGGAATGGTCGCCAGCCGGTCGCACTTTTCGCTCGTCAGCCGGCGCAGGCCTTCGCCTTCGGCACCGAGCACGATGCAGACGCGGCCGGCGAGGTCGAGGTCGCCGATCGCGACGTCGCCGCGTTCGTCGAGACCGTAAAGCCAGAAGCCCGCTTCCTTCAGCTGGTCGAGCGTGCGGGCGAGATTGACGGCGCGCAGCAGCGGCACGACTTCGAGCGCTCCGGAGGCAGCCTTGGCCAGGACGCCGGTATCGGCCGGGGCATTTCGTTCGGTGACGACGATGCCGGCCACGCCGAAGGCCGCCGCCGACCGCAGGATGGCGCCGACATTGTGGGGGTCGGTGACCTGGTCGAGCGCCAGGACGAGGGCATTGTCGCCGCAACGCGCCAGGATGTCCTCAAATGCCGGCTCTTCGAGGGGAGCGACGAGGATCGCGATCCCCTGATGGACCGCGCCCGCCGGCAGGTTCCTGGAAAGGTCGTCGCGTGACATCACGGTGGCCTTTTGGCCGGCACCGGCGGCGGTGAAAGCGGCGGCGTGACGCTCGGCCGCTTCCTTGGTGACCAGCAGGCGCTCGACCCTGCGGTCGGGATTGGCCAGCGCGGCGAGCACGGGGTGATGGCCGTAGAGCCATACCGATTGGTGGCCGCCGCGGGACGGCTTGTGGGGGCGAGGAGGGCGAGGGCGCATGGCGAAGGCTTGTATGGTGTGACGCCGTTGGCGGCAAATCCCCCACCCAATCTTCCACCCAATCGGGCGCCCATCCGCCCTCCCAGGGGATTTGGGCCTTGACGTAACCCATTGGATTTGCGAGCAACGCGCGCCCGTTTCGGCGGGTCGAACAGGCTATATCTCGCGCTGCGCGCCGCAGGTTCGGAGGGGTGGCCGAGCGGTCAATGGCAGCAGACTGTAAATCTGCCGACTTCGCGTCTACGAGGGTTCGAATCCTTCCCCCTCCACCAGCGGATCTCAGCGCGAGATTGGCTTTGTTTGGGGTTGCGGGTGTAGCTCAATGGTAGAGCAGAAGCCTTCCAAGCTTACGACGAGGGTTCGATTCCCTTCACCCGCTCCAGGATTTGACGAGGCCGGTCGGTCTAGAAGCTGAAAGAATCACGAGGGTCGTTGCATCATGACGAAGGCGAAGTTTGAGCGGAACAAGCCGCACTGCAACATCGGGACTATCGGTCACGTCGATCACGGCAAGACGTCGTTGACGGCGGCGATCACGAAGATCCTGGCGAAGTCGGGTGGTGCGACGTTCACGGCGTACGACCAGA
>CAMARK010000012.1 GCA_945860205.1 Reyranella massiliensis 521
CCTCGTCGCCGCGTTCGGTTACGCGCCGCGCGGTTTTCGGCGCAAGATCGAGCAACGCCTTGATCGCGCCTGAGGTTGCTTCGCGCGCGCGCAGTTCGAGAACCTGGCCCAGCAGCACCAAAACCGTAATGACGGCGGCGGATTCGAAATACACCGCGGCGGTGCCATGTCCGGCGTGCGGAAACAGGCCGGGGATAAGTGTCGCGATCGCGCTGTAAACGAAAGCAACGCCGGTGCCGATCGCGATCAGCGTGAACATGTTGAGGTTGCGCGTGAGCAGCGATTGCCAGCCGCGCACGAAGAACGGCCATCCACACCACAGCACCACCGGCGTAGCCAAGGCGAACTGCAGCCAGTTCGACGTCTTCTGCCCGAGCAGCATATGCAGGTTGGTGAGGTGGCCGCCCATCTCCAGCGCCACGACCGGCAGACTGAGCACGAGCCCGATCCACATGCGCCGTGTCATGTCGATCAGCTCTTCGTTCGGTCCGTGATCGAGCGAAACCTCGGCCGGCTCCAGCGCCATGCCGCAGATCGGACAGCTTCCCGGACCGACCTGGCGGATCTCGGGATGCATCGGGCAGGTAAAGATCGTGCCCGCGGCGACGGGCGGCGCCGGCGCTGCCTCGGCCGGCTTCAGGTAGCGGGCGGGCTCCACCGTGAACTTCTGCAGGCACTTGGGATTGCAGAAATAATAGGTCTGGCCTTCATGCACGGTCGTATTCTTCGCGCCCGCGATCTTGACCTTCATGCCGCAGACCGGATCGATCGCGATGTCGTGGTCGTGGCCGCACCCGGGGTCGTGATGATGCTCGTGGTTCATGGCTTGCCATGTATACCCTACGGGGGTATGGTTCAAGTCATGGATGGCAAACTCAGGAAATCCCAGCTCGCGCGCCTTGGCCGCATCGAGGGCCAGGTCCGCGGCGTCGCCCGCATGATCGAGGAGGAGCGCTACTGCATCGACGTGCTGACCCAGATTCGCGCGGTGCGGGCGGCCTTGAACAAGGTCGAGCAGGAGACGCTCAACGACCACCTCCAGCATTGCGTGGCGCACGCTTTCCATGCCGGTTCCGAGAAGGACCGCAAGACCAAGATCGACGAATTGCTCGAAGTGTTGGATAGTCGTCGCCGCTGACGGATCGGCGGCAAAGCCCGCGAACGGCAGGCCCTGATTTTGCCGCACTTGAAAGCGCCCTGGCGGAATCATACGTACTAGAGACTGTGGCTTATGATAAATAGGAACAGATGAACCTGAAGTTTTACCTTTCGCGGGCGTTGGGAGCGGTGATCGGTTTGATCGCGCTGTTGACCCTGCCGTCCATCGCGAGCGCCCATGAAGGGCACGCGCGGGACGCGCAGCTTGCGGCTTCGGTTTCTGTGAACCATCACGTTGATAAGGAATCGGCTACTGTTTCTGCCCGATCCGCAGACTCCCTGTCCCTTGAACTACGTACCTCCGATTCCAGCGACACACCGTCCTGCGCCGGCACGTGCTGCTCAGGCGCGCCATGCGGCGGATGCGTCGCGCTTTCATTTGTAGAGTCCTTCAAAATCGGACCCGACCTTCGAGGGTCGTCCGTAGGTCTGCACGCGTCCGCGCCTATGTCCGGATTTGTGCCGGAAGGCCTTCGCAAACCTCCCAGATCCTTCACCTGATTCGATCCGCGCGGAAGCGCACGTAACTGCCTCATGGCAGTGCGGGTGCTTCGGGCTTTTTGCCGCGCGTCCGTTCGATCAATGGTGAAGGATTTGTCCGATGTTTCCCCGATTTGCTGTCGCGCTTGCGATAGCCTCAATTCTCTCTTCAGGCGCTGCGCCCGCGCGCGCGCATGAAGGACACGACCACGCTGAAAAGCCGGCCATGGCATCCGCGCCTTCCGGTGCCCGGGCTGACGCGGTCGCTGGCGCATTCGAGCTGGTCGCTGTCGCCAAAGGCAATGCGTTGCTCATCTATCTCGATCAGGTCGCGACCAACACGCCCATCGAGAATGCAAGTATCACCGTCGAGACGCCATCGGGCTCACAGGCAGCCCGCGCCGAAGGTGATTTATACCGTCTCGAAGCGCCTTTTCTTGCAACGCCGGGGCGGTATGACCTGATCTTCACCGTCGCCGCTGGCGATGCGGTCGAGGTCATGCCCCTCATGCTCGAAATCCCCAAAGCGGTTGCGGGTGCATCGCTTGCCAGCGACCGTCGTGCGTGGCTGTCCATGCTGGAGCTGCCGGGCATGCTTCTCCTGGGGATCGGACTTGGCTTTGCGCTCGCCATGTTCAGGCGAAGCCGCGCGGCGATGCCGCTTTGCCTGCTTGTATTTTCCACCGCTCTCTGGCCGATGCCGGTAAATGCGCATGAAGGGCATGACCATGGCGACGATAAGAAACAAGCCATTGCCGCATCCGGGGAACTTGCCCAGAAGCTTTCAGACGGAACGCTCTTCATACCCAAGCCCGTGCAACGAATATTCGGGCTGCGTACCACGCTCACCGTGTCAGGCGCGTTCAATCGATCGGTCGAGCTTCCGGGCCGCGTTATTCCGGACCCCAACGCCAGCGGCTTCGTGCAGGCGTCCGTGGGCGGCCGGCTCTCGCCGCCGCAAGGCGGGTTCCCGCGCCTCGGCACGCCCGTCAAGAAGGGCGACGTTCTGGCCCATGTCGCTCCACCGATCCAGGCAATTGACGTATCCGACATGCGCCAGCGCCAAGGTGAACTCGATCAGCAAATCTCGATCGTAGACGGACGGATTGCGCGCTATCAGAGGCTGGCCCCCAGCGGCGCCGTGCCCCGGCAGCTCCTCGATGAAGCCCTCATCGAGTTGCAAGGCCTTAAAGACCGGCGCGCATCCCTCGACATAAGCCGCCGTGAAGCCGAAAGCCTCGCAGCACCGGTAGACGGAGTCATCGCAGACGGCACACCCGTCGCAGGTCAGATCACACAACCCAATGCCGTTGTGTTTCATATCGTTGATCCCGCACGTCTGTGGGTCGAGGCCTCAAGCTTCTCCGCGATCAATCCGGCAACGGCAACCGCCACGACTGCTGACGGCAAGACCATGAAACTGGCGTTTCGCGGCTCCGGCTTCGCCGATCGCAATCAGACCATTCCCGTCCATTTCGCGATCGAGGGAGATCCAACCGGCTTGCGCGCGGGACAGTTCGTTTCCGTCCTGGTTTCGACGGAAGGAAAGCGTGAAGGCATCGCCGTGCCGCGCGCCTCTGTCGTGCGCAATGCCAACGGGCAGGATTTCGTTTTTGAGCATATCGCGCCGGAGCGTTTCATCGCGAGACCAGTGCGCACGGAAGCCTTGGACGGGGAACGCACGCTCATCGTTGCCGGTGTGCAGCAGGGCCAGCGGATTGTCACCCAAGGCGCCGAACTCCTCGACCACGTGCGATAGGCGGGCCGAGCCATGTTCACACTCCTCGTCACCCAATCCCTTCGCAATCGCCTGCTCGTGCTGGCGATCAGTGCCGCGCTGATCCTCTTTGGGCTCTACACCGTGCCGCGGCTTCCGGTTGATGTCTTCCCTGACCTCAACCGACCGACCGTCACGATCATGACGGAATCCGAGGGTCTGGCGCCGCCCGAAGTCGAAGTCCTGGTCTCCTTTCCGATTGAAACGCAGATGAACGGCGTACCCGGGGTGACCCGCGTGCGCTCGGTTTCCGGGGTTGGCCTCTCCATCGTTTACGTCGAATTCGCGTGGAATACCGACATCTATCGCAATCGGCAGCTGATCGCCGAACGGCTCGCGTCTGTTCGCGATCAACTGCCCGCCAACACTGTACCCCAGCTGGGACCGGTTTCATCTATCATGGGGCAGATCCTGCTGATTGCGCTCAGCAGCGACAGCGTTTCCCCAATGGAATTGCGCGAGCTCGCCGACTTTACCGTGCGGCCCAGGCTCTTGAGCATTCCGGGCGTGGCCCAGGTGATCCCGATTGGCGGCGAAGTCCGCCAGTATCGCGTCGCACCCCAGCCCTCAGCTTTGCGCGCTCTTGGCGTGACCTACGAACAGGTCGAGAAAGCGCTCGCCCAGTTCGGCACCAATACCGGCGGCGGCTTCACGGATATTCATGCGCGCGAGTATCTGATCCGCAATATCGGGCGCACCACCAGTCTAGAAGACTTGCGCAGCATCGCCGTTGCAAACGTCAATGGCAGGCCGGTCCTTTTGCATCAGGTCGCATCAGTGACTTTCGCGCCGAGGGTCAAACGCGGCGATGCCGGCTATATGGGCAAGCCATCCGTCATCGTCTCCGTCGAGAAGCAGCCGAACGTGGATACGGTCGCGCTCACCGGCCAGATCGAAGACGCCCTGCATGAGCTTGAACGCAGCCTGCCCGGCGGCATCAAGGCCAACCAGATTCTCTTCAGGCAGGCCAACTTCATCGAAGCCTCGATCAATAATGTGCAGCGCGTCCTGGTCGAGGCCGGACTTGTGGTCGCCGTCATCTTGTTCGCGTTTCTTCTCAACTGGCGGACAACGGCAATATCGCTGACCGCCATACCGCTATCCATCTTGACGACCGCGATCATCTTTCATCTGCTCGGGCTTTCCATCAACACGATGACTCTGGGTGGGCTTGCGATCGCGATTGGCGAACTCGTCGATGACGCAGTGGTCGATGTCGAGAACATCTACAGGCGACTGCGCGAGAACCGCGCGCTGGCGGCCCCGCGCCCTGTGTTCGATGTCGTGGTCTCTGCGTCGCAGGAAGTGCGCTCGGGCATCGTTTACGCGACCATGATTATCGTGCTGGTCTTCGTGCCGCTCTTTGCGCTGACCGGCATCGAGGGCCGGTTGTTCGCCCCGCTCGGCGAAGCCTATATCATTTCCATCCTCGCAAGCCTTCTGGTGTCCATCACGCTTACGCCCGTGATGGCCTATTACCTTTTGCCGCGCATGAAGCATCTTTCCGATCACGAGAGTCCGCTGGTGCGTGTTCTGAAAACCTTTTACCGGGCGAGCCTTGTGCGCGCCCTGAGCCATGGGCGCATGATTGCGGGTGGGGCTGTGCTGGCTGTTGTTCTGGCTGGCGTGGTCGCCTTCATGCTTCCCCGTGCATTCCTGCCTCCGTTCAACGAGGGCACGTTCACCGTGAACATGCTCTTCAATCCCGGTGTAAGCCTGAGCGAATCCAATCGTGTCGGGCTGATTGCCGAACGCCTGCTGCTCGATATCCCCGAAGTGAAGACGGTCGGGCGCAGAACCGGCCGAGCTGAACTGGACGAGCATGCTGAAGGCGTTCATTCGTCGGAAATCGAAGTCGCTCTCAAAGGTGACGGGCGGCCCAAACCCGAAATCATTGCCGACATCCGGCAACGCCTCGCTGTATTGCCGCTCTCCGTCAACGTAGGCCAGCCGATATCCCACCGCCTCGATCACATGCTCTCCGGAGTCCGCGCCGAGATCGCGCTCAAGATATTCGGCGATGACCTCGATAGCTTGCGCACGATCGGAGAATCGCTGCGGACCAGACTCACCGCCATTCCCGGCCTTGCCGACATCCAGGTCGAAAAGCAGGTTCGCATTCCTCAGCTTGAAATCCGCGTCGATTATCCACGTGCCGCGCTCTACGGCATGCAGCCGGGTGCGATCGTCGAGCATCTCAGTCGCCTGTCCAGCGGCCGCGTCGTAAGCCGCGTTGTCGATGGTTACAGGCGCTTCGACGTGGTCATGCGGCTTGATGATTCAACACGCACGACCGAACGTCTTGGCGACCTTCTCATTGAAACACCGTCCGGTTGGATTCCGGCGCGTCAGCTTGCCGATATCCGCGAGACGGATGGGCCTAACCAGATTCTTCGCGAAAACGGCAGACGCAGGCTCGTCGTTCTCGCCAATACCGATGGCAGCCGGGATATGGCGGCAATCGTTGCCGATATACGCCTCGCTTTACGGGACGCGAAGATGCCTCAAGGGTATTTCACCGCGCTCGAAGGCACGTTCCAGGCGCAGGAGGAAGCCGCGCGCACGATTGGGCTTCTCTCGCTCGTGTCGCTCTCCCTGATCTTCGCGATCCTCTACAGCCGCTATCGCTCTGGCTCTTTGGCGCTGATCATCATGGGAAGCGTTCCGCTGGCGCTGATCGGATCGGTTGCCGCCCTTACGCTCGCGGGACAGCCTCTCTCGGTCGCCAGCATGATCGGCTTTATCACGCTCACGGGCATTGCTGCGCGCAACGGCATCCTCAAGGTCAGCCATTACATCAATCTCGCCTTGCATGAAGGCGTTCCATTCGGGCCGGAACTCGTCATTCGCGGCAGTCTCGAGCGCATGACGCCCGTGCTCATGACGGCACTGGCGGCGGGCGTGGCGCTGGTGCCACTCCTGATCGATGCCTCCACGCCGGGCAAGGAAATCCTGCACCCTGTCGCCATTACGATCTTTGGCGGGCTGGTCAGTGCCACGCTGCTGGATGCCTTCCTGACCCCCATCCTGTTCCTGAAATTCGGGCGCACGCCGCTGGAGCGGCTGCGCCTGTCCCGTCAATCCCAGCCCGCATCCGCAGGCACCACACCGCCGGCGGAAGCATTCTAGAAAGAAAGGAAACTTACCGATGAAACTTCAATCACTTGTCCTCGTTAGCATGATGGGGATGGCGATCCCTGCTTTGGCTCACCCTGCTTTGGCTCACGAGGCCAAAGGCCCCAATGGCGGTCGGCTCACGGACGCTGGCCGTTACCACGTCGAAATGGTCGCAAAGCCAAATGAAATCGAGGTCTTCGTATCCGATGCGAAGGAACAACCGGTTGCCGCCACCGGCTTCAGGGGCCTCGCCATTCTGGTCATTGAGGGCAAGCCACAGCGCATCACGCTTGAGCCAGCGGGCAACGACAGGCTCAAGGGGTCGTCAGCATTGCCGGTCCCCGGGAATCCAAAGGGCGTGATCCAGCTCACCGCGCCCGATGGCACTGTCAGCCAGGCCAAATTTTAACCTACCCGAGTCAACCTGAAGGAGAACCACCATGAAGACGCTTACCATTCTTACGGCTGGCGCAATCCTCGCCGTAGTGACCGCCACCGGCGCCATTGCCCAGAGCAGCCACAGCCACACCCCCATGGATGCGGGCGCGATGCAAAAGATGATGCAGGACATGACGCCCCAGCCGTCCGATGCGCCGTCCACCAAGGCGGCCAAGGAAGCGCATATGTCGATGATGAAGGGGATGCACATAGCCTTCACTGGCGACGCCGACGTTGACTTCGTGCGCGGCATGATCCCCCACCACCAAGGCGCAATCGACATGGCAAAGGTGGAGTTGCAGTACGGCAAGGACCCAGTACTGCGCAAGTTGGCCGAGACGATCATCCAGGATCAGGAAAAAGAAATCGCCGCCATGAAGGAATGGCTGAAGAAGAACGGCAAATAATCCTGAATTGTGCGCCGCTCACGGCCCTCTGCATCGGGCTCATCGACCGAAATGTCATTAACGTTCCTTGTGATCCATTTTCAAACAAAGAGGGAGATCCCGTCATGAAAGCACTGACGGCCGCTATCGCGGCCATGCTGATGACCGCCTCAGGCGCTCACGCCCAGTCGCAATCTTACGGCGCGCTGCAGGAGCGTCCGATCAAGGCACTGTCGGCCGATGACATTGCGGGCCTTCGCGCCGGCCGCGGCATGGCCATGGCCTTGCCGGCCGAACTCAACCGCTATCCCGGCCCGATGCACGTGCTCGAGAACGAAGCGGCGCTGGGATTGACGGCCGGGCAGAAGGAGGCACTCGGCCGCCAGGTCGAGACGATGCGGGCGGCGGCGATCGCGCTTGGTGAGCAGATCATCGCCCGCGAAAGCGCGCTCGAAGCGGTATTCAGCTCCGGCAGCGCCGACTCCGCGTCGATCGACAGGATCACTGGGGAAATCGCCACGCTTTACGGACAGTTGAGGGCGGTTCACCTGCGCACCCATCTGGCGACGCGCGCGACACTGACCGAGCCTCAACTGGCGATGTATCAGAAGGTGAGGGGCTATGACGGCGCGGGGCGAGGTCCCACCCACAAGCATTAGTGAAAACGCCCGCCCCGGTGAGGGGCGGGCGCCTTTCGGTCACTCGTCGCAGCAGGGACTCGCTTCTTCGCAACACGGGCTGCCTTCGTCACAGCAGGGCTGTGCCGCATGCGCCGCCGTTCCGAAGGCGAACAGCAGGACGAGAGTGGAGAGAATCGTACGTAACATTTTTATCTCCGTTGATTGGAAAAGACACTCCGCAGCGGCGTCAACGGGGAGGTGGCTCGGCGGGAGTCGGCTCGATGCCAGTGCCGGTCGTGGACGGGCCAATGAGCCAGGCGGCATTTGTGAACGTCTGCGGAGCCGCGAGCTCGCCTTCCGCTGCTATGCCGGCCTGGCAGCCAGGGCAGGCGAGAATAGCGCCGAGTGCGGCCTTGCCCTCACAGCATGGGCAAGCTTCCCCCTCGATCTCCGCTGGAGCAGCGGCGGCCACGACGACGGCCGGGAGGGCAACCCACAGCATCGCCGCAAGCAGGGCCAAGCATGACAGGAAGCGGGTGGCGATCTTGATCACGCCGACAGGTTAGGCCTGTTTACCGCCTTTGTCAGGGTCCGCCCCGTCACGGGGCAGCACGATCGCGTTACGGCCACGGCGCCCGATTTGGCGTTACCGTCACTTGCGTTGCCCCCTTGCGTCGCTGGGGCGAAGTATTAAAAGGCCGCCGTTTTCGGGGATTAACCGTCCGCCCCTCTAGCGGAGTTGGCGTCAACAAACTTGGCTTCGGCCATGGCGCCCGCGACGGATCGCAAGGTCCGGACTGGCCAGACCGACGACATGGGAGTTCCGGCTCGCGTCGGGGGATTCTCGTGTCGTCGTGCAGCCGCGGCCCCGCCCTTGCCACCAGTCGCGATTCGAGCGCCGAGCTCATCAAGATCGACAAAGCGGCCGGCAAGATCACGCTGAAGCACGGGCCGATCAAGAACCTCGACATGGATTTCATGACGATGGTGTTCCGCGTTGCCGATCCGGCGCTGCTCGACAAGGCCAAGGCAGGCGACAAGGTCCGGTTCGAGGCCGATCGCATCAATTGCGCGATCACAATCACCGCGATGAAGGCGAAATGAGGGGTTACGAGGGCGCCGTGGCAAATCCGCCCCACAAACACCAAGACCCGGGTGCCTCAAAATTCGCCATGCTTGGCAACCTCGCGTCGCCTGTCGTGTTGCACCCACACGACAAGCCGCTCGTCCCCCCGGGCAAGCGGGCACTTTAACATTGCTGGAGATTTGAACCATGTTGAAACATGTCGCTCTCTTGGGCGTGTTGGCCACCTTCGGCGCCGCCTCGGCCTATGGCCAGACGACCACGACACCCAACACGGCGCCGGCCAAGCCTGCTGCAAGCCCGCAAATAGCCACGGCCGTCGTCGATACCAAGAAGCTGATCGGCCGCAATATCAGGAACTCCCAGAACGAGACGATCGGCGAGATCAAGTCGATCCAGCTCGGCAAGGACGGCAAGGTCGACACCGTGATGGTCGGCGTCGGCGGCTTTCTCGGCATGGGCGAACGCGAAGTGGCGCTGGCCTGGAAGGATCTCGTCATCGCCGACAACGGCGAGAAGGTCACGGTCAACATGACCAAGGACCAGCTCAAGGCCATGCCGGAGTACAAGTACACCGACCCGACCTACCGCGGCACGGTCTTCGGCGACAACACCACGCGCAGCACGACGACGGCGTCGGGCGACCGCATGGCCACCACGACGACAGCGACCACGGCCTCGACCGGTGACTTCAACGCCGCCGGCAACATCTCCGCCAACGCCCTGATCGGCGGCACGGTCAAGAACAGTGCCAATGAAACGGTCGGCACGGTGAGCGACGTCTACATCGACACCAACGGCGCCATCAAGCAGGTGGTCGTCTCGGTCGGTGGCTTCCTCGGTATGGGCGCGCGCTATGTCGCCGTGCCGTGGCAGGACATCAAGTCCTCGCGCGACGGCAACTCGCTTCTTCTGAAGACCAGCTGGACCAAGGACTCGCTGAAAGCGATGCCGGAATACAAGTACGAGCGTCGCGCCATGGCGACCCCGGCGGGCGAGAAGAAGTAGTCGGTTCTGCGACAACGAACGACGGCGCGGGCATTGGCCCGCGCCGTCTTGCGTTGCGCCGGCCCCTTGCGTCGCTGGGACGAAGTGCTAAAAGACCGCCGTTTTCGGGGAGTAACCGTCCGCACCCTCAGCGGAGTTGGCGTCAACAAACTTGGCTTCGGCCATGGCGCCCACGACGGACCGCAAGGTCCGGACTGGCCAGACCGACGATATGGGAGTCCCGGCTCGGGTCGGGGGATTCTTGTGTCGTCGTGCAGCTGCGGCCCCCGGACGTTCATTTCATGGAAATCATTCTCACGTCGATCGCCGTCGTTGCGATCGCCGAAATCGGCGACAAGACCCAGCTTCTGGCCATCGTGCTCGCGGCCCGGTTCCGCAAGCCGCTGCCGATCGTGCTCGGCATATTCGCAGCGACTCTGCTCAACCACGCCGTCGCCGCGACGTTCGGCTATCTGGTGGCGCAATGGCTGACGGGCGCCACCTTTCAGATCGTTCTGGGCGTCGCGTTCATTGGCATGGCGGTCTGGGCGCTCGTCCCCGACAAGCAGGACGAGAACGCGGCGAAGGTTTCGACGCGCGGCATCTTCCTCGCGACGCTCGTTGCCTTCTTCTTGGTGGAGATCGGCGACAAGACACAGATCGCGACCTCGCTGCTGGCCGCGCAGTTCCACAACGTCGAGCTCGTCACCATCGGCACGACGATCGGCATGATGCTGGCGAATGTTCCGGCGGTTTATCTCGGCGAGGCGGCGACGAAGATCGTGCCCTTGAAACATGTGCGGATGGCCGCCGGCGCGATCTTTGCCGTCATCGGTGTCTGGGTCGTGCTCGCCGCTCTGAGTATTGCCTAGTCTCTCAAGGGGAGCGTAGTCCCGGCGGCATCTCCCGGTTGATGGTGTAACCGCTTGCCGGCCCGAGCGCGGGCTGGACCAGCATCCGGTCGAGCCGCAGGTCGCGCCGTGTGCGGAACTGCTCGATGCCGATGGTCATGCCTTCATGGCCGTCTCGCGGTTGCGCGCGATAGGTGCCCAACAGGCAATCCCACTACGGCAGATTGAAGCCGAAATTGCTGTTGGTCTCTTCAGGATGAACAGAATGATGGACGCGGTGCATGTCCGGCGTGACGACGATCCAGCGCAGGACGCGATCCATGGCTGCTGGCAGTCGGACGTTGCCGTGGTTGAACATGGACATGGCGTTCAACAGCACCTCGAAGATCAGCACCGCCAGGGCCGAGGGGCCGAGTGCTGCAATCACCAAAAACTTGATGCCCATCGACAGGGCGATCTCGACGGGATGGAACCGCAGCCCCGTCGTGACATCGAATTCGAGGTCGGCATGGTGCATGCGATGCAGGCGCCACAGCGCGGGGACGGCATGGAAGACGATGTGCTGCAGGTAGATCGCGAGATCGAGCGTTACGACGGCGAGGGGCAGGGCGAGCCAGCCTGGCAGGGCGATCGCATTGAATAGCCCCCAGCCGCATGCCTCGGCGGTGGCCGCCATGCCGACGGCCGCGGTCGGCAGCAGGATGCGTATCAACACGGTGTTGAGGGTGACGATGCCGAGGTTGCTGGGCCACCGCACCAGCCGGCCGATCTTTTGAGGCCGGCGCGGGAACAGGGCTTCAGCCGACGCAAGCAGGGCGAAAACGGTGGCGCTGATGACGAGACGAATCATCGGCTCGTGATCGAGCAGGACTTCGGACAAGCGCTGCCTCCTGAAACTCAGGAATGCATCGGACGAACCGGCGCCACGGGGCAATGCGGTGTCCGAGCACGTCGAGCTTGCGCGGCGGCCTTGCCGTTGAGTGGACCGCTCCAGTCGATGACATGGGCGTGCCGGTCCGGCCGCGCTGCCGGACCGGCGGCGCCCGGGGACGGCGCCTTGGCCGTTCCGACCGCGAGGAAGCCGACCAGCCGGCTCGGCGCCTGGAAGCCCAGCGCCGCGTTCACCTTCGGATCGTAGGTATTGGCGCCGGTCACCCACATGCCGGCGTAGCCCAGCATGTGGATGGCGTTCAGCATGTTCATCGCCGCGGCGCCGGCCGACAGCATCTGCTCGATCTCGGGAATGGAATGGCCGGGTCGGATCTGGGCGCCGACGCCGATCAGCAGAGGAGTCCGGAGCGGCCAGGCGCGAATGCGATCGATCTGCGCCTGCGGCGCCTGGCGGTCGCGCCCCGCCGCCGCGAGGCAGTCGCTGAGCGCCATGCGGGCATCGCCGCGGATCAGCACGAAGCGCCATGGCCTGAGGCGGCCATGGTCGGGCGCTCGCAGCCCGGCCTCGAGGATCAGGTCGAGGTCGGCGCCCTGGGGCGCCGGATCTTCGAGCGCACCGACGGATTGGCGGGAGAGGAGCGGGTCGAGCAGGTGAGGGGAGGTGTGCATCGGGCAAGGATGCTATAGATGCGAATGACTGTCATTTGCATAGTTGCAAGTTCAGCAGGATATGATAGGGTATCTCCTGTAAGATGCCCTTTGTTACGCCCGCCCTTCGCAACCCCGAGGAGCGGGCGTTTTCGTTGGGGCGGGGGCGCCGACGGCGAGAACGGTTTGGGACAGCTCCGCGATTCGGACCCGGTGCCGAAGCGTAGCGGCGGTGTCCCGGCGGGCTGCGCAAATCGTTGAACTGGCGTGCGAATCGCATCGTCGCGGCACACGCAGCGGCACAGCTGCCGCCTGGCAGCGGGACACTTCGTGTGCCGCTGCTTGGTCGATCACTGGGGCTCGATCTTGGCGATCTTGACGTATTCCGCCCACTTGGCGCGTTCGTCGCGATCCTGCTGGGCGCACTGTTCCAGGGTGAGCGGCCGCGAGGTCAGCGCGAACTCGTTGGCGAGGCGATTCTTGATGTCGGGCGAGGAGAGCGCCTCGTTGATCAGCGCGTTCAGCCGCTCCTGCACCGGCCTGGGCGTCGCCTTCGGAACGGCGATGGCGAGGAAGCCCGTGGTGGTGAAGCCGGGGAAGCTCTCGGCCAGGGTCGGCAGGTCGGGATAGAGCGGGCTGCGCGCCGGCAGGGTCAGCGCCAGCGGCCGCGCCTTGTTGGCCACGACCTGGCCGCGGCCTGCCGTGAGGTCGACGAACATGAACTGGATGGCGCCGGCGTAGAGGTCGTTCCAGGCGTTGCCGATCGCCTTGTAGGCCACGCCCTGCCATTCGACGCCGGCGCGCGCCGCCAGCACCTCGGCCGGGACCTGCGAGCTTGCGTTGAAATAGCCGAAGTTCAATTTGCCCGGGTTGGCTTTGGCATAGGTCAGCAGGTCGGTCAGCGTCTTGTGCGGGCTGTTCTCCGGCACCACGAGGAAGGCGCCGGACGAGCCGATGATGCCGACGACGGTAAAGTCCTTCTCCGGGTCGTAGCCCGGGTTCTTGTACATGTGGACGTTGGCGGCGTTGGTCGAGGTCGTGGCCAGCATCAGCGTGTAGCCGTCGGGCGGCGCGGTCTTGACGGCGAGCGCGCCGACGATGCCGTTGGCCCCAGGCTTGTTCTCGACCACGAAGGGCTGGCCGGTCTTGTCCTCGATGTACTTGCCGACCAGGCGTGCGGTGATGTCACCCGACCCGCCCGGTGCGAAGGGCACGATGATGCGGATCGCCTTGGTCGGGAAGGTTTCGGTCTGCGCTGCCGCCGGAAGCGCCGCGAGGAGCGGCAGGGTGAAAACCGCGCGGCGAGAAAGCGATGTGCGAAATGAGGTCATGGCGCGGCAGTCTAATGCAAAGCCCGCGCATGGACAGTGCGCCGCTTGCAGCCCTACCTTGCAGTCATGGCAACATCAGGTCGGCCGCCGCTCGACGGCATTCGCATCATCGATTTCTCCCGCGTGATTGCGGGGCCCATGTGCACCCAGATGCTCTCCGACATGGGCGCCGAGGTGATCAAGATCGAGAACCCCGACGGCGGCGACGACACGCGCAAGGGCGCGGGGCCGCGGGCCGGCGGCGAGACGGGCGAAAGCCACTTCTTCATGACCTACAACCGGGGCAAGAAGAGCGTCGCGCTCGACTTCACCAAGCCCGACGGTCAGGCACTCGTGCACAAGCTGCTCGGATCAGCCGACGTCATGCTGGAGAATTTCCGCCCCGGCGTGCTCAAGAAATACGGCCTCGATTACGCCAGCCTCTCGAAGAAATATCCGAAGCTGATCTACCTCTCGATCTCGGCCTATGGCCAGACCGGGCCGTTGTCGGACCGGCCGGGCTACGATCCGGTGCTGCAGGCCGAGTCGGGCATGATGAGCGTCAACGGCGAGGCCGACGGCGAGGGGCTGCGCCACGCCATCGCCATTGTCGACACCATGACGGCGATCCATTCGGTGGCTGCGATCAACGCGGCGCTCTATGCGCGGCGCGACACCAACAAGGGCCAGCAGATCGACCTCGCGCTCTATGACACGGCGCTGGTCTCGCTCGGCAATCTCGGCTCGTACTACCTGATCGGCGGTGATCAGCCCAAGCGCGCCGGCAACGGCCATTTCGCCTCGGCGCCCAACAGCTCCTTCGATACGTCGAATGGCAAGATCTACATGGCGGTGGCCAACCAGAAGCTGTTCGTCGACACCTGCAAGGCGATGGGCCACCCCGAATGGGCGACCGATCCGCGCTTTTCGACGATCGCCCAGCGCGTCGCCAACAAGCCCGAGCTGACGCGCCTGATGGAAGAGGTGCTGGTGACCGACACCAAGGAGAACTGGACGCAGAAGCTGCGCCATCTGCCGGCCGGGCCGATCCGCACCATGAAGGAGGCGCTCGACGAGCCCGAGGTGAAGCGCCGCGGCATGCTGAAGAATTACAAGCACACCAGGGTCGGCGACGTGCCGCTGATCGGCTCGAACTACCGCTTCTCCGACACGCCGGTCGACGACACGCGCCCGCCGCCGTCGCTGGGCGAGCATACCGACCGGGTGCTGCGCGAGGTGGCCGGCGTGAGCGACGCCGAGCTGGCGGCGCTGCGCGGCAACAAGATCATCGGCTGAGTTCCCGGCGTAGCGCGGGCCGTCTCGCTGCGGTAAACCGGCGTCATGGCCGCCGCTTCCACCCGCGACATCCGCCTCGACCTGTTCCGTGGGCTGGCGCTGTGGTTCATCTTCCTCGACCACATCCCGACCAACATCGTGAGCTGGCTGACCGTGCGCAATTACGGTTTCAGCGACGCCACCGAGATCTTTGTCTACATCTCCGGCTACACCGCCGTGATCGCCTACAGCCGCATGATGGAGCGCGAGGGGTGGACCCGCGCCGCCGCCCGCATCTATCGCCGCGTCTGGCAGCTCTACGTCGCCCACATCCTGCTGTTCGTGGCCTTCTCCGCCCAGATCGCCTTCGTCTCGATCGCGCGCGACACGCCGGCCCTGATCGAGGAGATGGAGCTTCTGGGCCTGGGCCAGAATCCCTACCGCGCCATCCTCGAGGCGGCGCTGCTCAGGTTCCGTCCGGTCAATCTCGACGTGCTGCCGCTCTACATCGTCCTGCTGGCGGCCTTCCCGCTGGTCCTGCCGGCGGTGGTGCGCTGGCCGCTCGGCGTGATCGCCGTCTCGGTCGCCCTCTATGCGGTGACCTGCCACTACAACTGGAGCCTGCCGGCCTACCCCGAAGAGAAGGTCTGGTACTTCAACCCGATGGCTTGGCAGGTCGTGTTCCACGTCGGGGCGGCCTGCGCTGTGCTCGGCCCCAGGATCGCCTGGCTGGATCGCTTCCGCTGGCCGCTGACGGTATTGGCCGTCGCCTTTCTGTTGTTTTCGGCCTTTATTGCGCTTTCCTGGCACTACAATCCGCTGGAACGGCTGATTCCGGCCTGGGTCTCCCGGCAGATCTATCCGATCGACAAGACCAACATCGATGTCCTGAGATTCCTGCATTTCCTGGCGGTCGCCTGGGTGGTCCGCCTGCTAGTGCCGATCGACGCACCCTTCCTGAAATGGCGGATCTGGCAGCCACTTCGCAGGTGCGGTGAGGCCTCGTTGCTCATATTCTGCATCGGTACCTTCCTGGCCCTCTCGGGCCAGGTGATCGTCAGCCAACACGAAGATTCGATTTTGTCGCAGATTGTCGTAAGCATCGCAGGCATCGCGATCATGTCCTTGGCGGCCTATGTCGCGGCCTGGTTCAAAGCAGGCGAGACGGCGCGCGCGCCGCGTGTCGCCAAGGCGGCCGAATGAGAAGGTGCCTCCTCTGGCTGGCGGCGGCCGCCGCGCTTCTGGTGCCGGCGACGGCGTCGCCGCAATCGATGACGGCCTGCCGCGCCAAGCCCGAGCTTCTGAAAATCGGCTCGACGCTGCCGGTCGCGCGCAAGGCGATGACTGAGCGCAAGCACCTCCGCATCATCACGCTCGGCTCCTCGTCGACGGCAGGCTACGGCGTGTCCAACCCGGCCTACGCCTATCCCATGCAGCTCCGCATCGGTCTCGAGAAGGCGCTGCCCGGCATTGAAATCGAAGTGATCAATCGCGGCATCGGTGGCCAGGATGTCGAGGAGATGGCGGCCCGCATGCGCGCGGACATGATGTCCAACCCGCCGTCGCTGGTGATCTGGCAAACCGGCACCAATGCCGCGATGCGCCACATGCCGCTCGACCTGTTCGAGCAGCGGTTGCGCGAGGGCATCAAGCTCGGCCAATCGCTCGGCGCCGACTTCGTGCTGATGACCCTGCAGTATGCACCCGCGGTCGTGGCGCTTCAGGACGAGGAAGTATACGAGCGCGTCATGGCGAAGGTGGCGGCGGAGGTCGGCGCCGGCCTGTTCCGCCGCTACGACATCATGCGGAGCTGGTACGACGACGGCATGCCCTACGCCCAGTTCGTACAGCTCGACGGATTGCACCTCAACGATTTCGGCCAGAAATGCATCGGCAGGCTCCTGACCCGCTCGATCCTCGGTGCGCTGACTGGCCCCTAGCCAAGCCCGGAGTTCGTCATGCCCCGCCGTTTTGTCGACCTCTCGATCTATCTCGAAAACGACGTGATCTCCGATCCGGTGCCGTTCGGCCCGAAGATCCAGTATCACAAGCACGAGAATACGGCGGCGCAGATAGCGAGCTTCTTCCCCGGCCTCAAGAAGGAAGACCTGCCCGACGGCGAGGGCTGGGCGGTCGAGACCGTCAATCTGTCGACGCACAACGGCACGCATCTCGACGCGCCCTATCATTTTCATTCGACGATGAACAAGGGTGAGCGCGCCATCACCATCGACGAGGTGCCGCTCGAATGGTGCTTCCAGCCCGGCGTAAAACTCGACTTCCGGGCGATGGAAGACGGCCACGTCATCACCGCCAAGGAAGTCGACGACGAGCTGAAGCGCATCGGCCACGAGCTGAAGCCGCTGGAAATCGTCGTGGTCAACACCCGCGCGGGCTCACGCTACGGCAACAGCGACTATGTGAACTCGGGCTGCGGCATGGGCTACGACGCCACCATGTACCTGCTGGAGAAGGGCATCCGCCTGACCGGCACCGATGCCTGGAGCTGGGACGCGCCGTTCTATTTCACTGCCCAGAAATGGGCGAAGGACCACGACCCGTCGATCATCTGGGAAGGCCATAAAGCCGGCCGTGACATCGGCTACTGCCATCTCGAGAAGCTGCACAATCTCGAGGCCCTGCCGGGCGACGGCTACACCATCTCGTGCTTCCCGCACAAGATCCGCGGCGCCTCGGCCGGCTGGACGCGGGCGGTGGCAATCTTCGAGGAATAGGGCCTAGAGCGCGGCGGGTCGACGCGCGAACAGGAGCGCGAGGCCGAGGCTTGCGATCGCAAGGCCGGCGCCTTGCCGCAGCCGCCGAAGCAGCGTCGGCCGGGCGACGGCCATCGAGCGCGCCCGCGACGCCACGACGACGACCGCGACGTCGGCCGCGGTGTTGAGGATCACCGAGACCAGTCCGAGCAGCAGGAACTGCAGCCACACCGGGCCGGCCGCGGGATCGACGAACTGCGGCAGGAAGGCCAGGAAAAACGCTGCGGTCTTGGGATTGAGCGCCTCGACGACGATGCCTTCGCGGAAGGCGCGCCGCGCGCCGGTTGGTTCGGCGCGCATGTCGATGGCGATCCGCGCCTCGCGTACCGTCTTGATGCCCAGCCAGACGAGGTAGGCCGCACCGGCGATTTTCAGGAGTGTAAAAGCCTCGGCGCTGGCCAAGACGAGCGCTGAGACCCCGATCGCGCCTGCGGCGACGTGGACGAGACCGCCCAGCCCGGTGCCGAAGCTCGATGCCAGTCCCTCCCCGCGGCCACCGGCCAAGGTGCGCGCGGCGACATAGAAGATGCCCGGCCCCGGCGAGATTGCGATGGCGAGAGCCGCGACGACGAACAGGACGACGTTGGTGAGGTCCATCGACTAGACGAGCGGCTCCGGTTCGCCCGGCGGCAGCGGCATCTCGAAGACGTTGAGCGTCATCGACACCAGCATGTAGTAGCCGCAGACGCCGACCAGATCGACGACACCCTGCTCGCCGAAGGCATCGACGGCGCGCTTGTAGTTTGGCGTCGCCACCCGGTTGGTGTCGAGATACTCGGTGACGAAGTCGTAGACGACCTTCTCGACATCACGCGTGAAGGGCGGCGTGGCGCGCGTGCGCACGGCTTCGATGATGGCGGGCGCCAGGCCCGCTTCCTGGGCGAGCCGGGCATGAGCGTAGAACTCGAACTGCGCCTTGAAGTGGCGCCCGACCAGGCAGATCGCGAGCTCGGCGAGGTCCTTGGGTAGCGTCGTGTTGAAGCGGCAATACTCACCCAGTTTCTGGGCGCGGTCGGCGAGCTCGGGGCGGCGCAGCCACGGATCGAACGGCCCGCGCAGGCCGCCGCGCGGCCCCGCCACGATGGCGTCGGCCACCTTCTTCTGTTCGGGGGTGAGTTTGTTGAGGTCGAGCGGAACCAGGCGCGGCATGTAAACCCATCTGTTTCGAACTGAGGTGGGTCGTGATAGCCGATGCTGCGGATCTCCTCAAGGCCGGCCACTCTCGCATCTTGTCGCTTCGGACGAGACGCGAAAGGGCCGGATACTCGAAGCCGCGGATCAGTTCTAGAACTTGACGCCGATGCCGCCCGCCGTCTTGCAGGCATCCGCATTGGCCGCTTCGGCCCAGCCGGCTCCCTTGCAGGAATTCATGCCCTTGCAGGCACTGGCGGCAGTCTTGCAGGCGCTGGTGCCCTTGCAGGAATTGGCGCCGATGCACTTCACAGTCGTTTGGGCATGGGCCGGCGCGGCGATCATGGCGACGGTGCCGGCCGAGAACATGGCTGCGGCCGCGATGGCGGCCAGGCTACGGGTAGAAGTCATGGGCTGTCTCCTTCGGTTTTAATCAGGCTCATTCCCTGGCGGACATGGGCCCGGAAGGGATACTCACTTCATACGATTGCTTGAGATGAGCCTAAGTACCTTACGCGCCGAACCGAACACGCAGCGTCACAGTGCTGTGACGACGCGGACACGGTTCTGTGCGACCGCTGGGAGGTTCAATGAACGCCGCGTGATCGCTTGTTATTTGCGGTTCAGAGCGGGCAGCCGGCGTCGCCGACGCGGTTCTTGTCGGCGTTATCGAAGATGTTGTTGATCATCATTTCGCCAGCACGCTGGGCAATGTCGGCCTGGGTCTGGCAAGACGCGGTGGCGCTCCACAACACCTTGCCGCTTTCGACATTATAGAGCGAGAGCGAGATGCGCAGCGTCGGGCCTGCCGACGAGGGCGTGCGGCCGGTGCTGCGGCCGATCGGGTTGGCGGGCACGGCCAGGTAGGGGTTGGAGCCGGTCTCGGCATAGGCTGGTTGCTCGCCGAGCACGCCGTAGTTCGGCCTGCTGCCGCCGCCCATCAGGTCGAAGTAGCTCACGTCCATGCGCATGACGTTGCTGCCGCTGAAGCCGACCTCGTTGCCGCGCTGCGACAGGCGGACCATCACCTGCCGGCGCAGTTCGCGCCCCAGCCTCGTGTCGGAGCCGAGCTGCACGGCGGTCTTGGTCTTGGGGATCGGCTGCCAGGCCTTGATCTCGAGTTCGCCGAGCTTGGGTCCGCCGCCGACGCTGCCGTAGTTCTGGGCTGACGCCGGCGCCGACGTCGTGTGCGCGAGCGCCCAAACGGCCGCGAGTGCGAGTACGATTCTCATTGTTTCCTCCTAGGCCGTCGGCTTCTGCCAGCCGGGCTCGTCCCTGTCGAGCAACCGCTTGAGCGACTCGAAATGCAGGAAGGCCTGCTGCGCCTCGCCCGCGATCTGCCTCGCCGTGTGCTCGGCCATCGCCTCGTCGATGTTGTGCAGCGGGCGGCCGGTCTGCATCGCCAGCACCTGCACCATCGCGGCGCGCTCGAGATAATAGAGGTCGTCGTAGGCCTGGGCGACGGTCGGTCCCGAGACGATCACACCATGATTGCGCAGGAACAGAATGTCCTTGTCACCCATGGCGCGGCACATGCGCTCGCCCTCGTCGTTCGAGAGCGCGACGCCGCCATATTTGTCGTCGTAAGCGATGCGGCCCCAGTAGCGGAACGCGTTCTGGGTGCACATCTCGATCTTGCCATCCTGGATTGAGGTCAGCGCCGTGGCGTAGGGCATATGGGTGTGCAGAACGACCTTGGCGCGCGGGTTGCCGCCGTGGATGCGGGCATGGATGTAGAACGCCGTCGCCTCGACCGGATATTTTCCTTCGATGACGTTGCCGTCGCCGTCGGCCATGACGATGTCGGACGGCGTGATCTCCGACCAATGCAGACCCTGCGGATTGACGAGGAACAGGTCCTCGCGACCCGGCACCGTCATGCTGAAGTGATTGCAGACACCCTCGTTCAGCCCGTGGCGCGCCGCCGCCCGCAGCGCCGTGGTCAGGTCGATTCGCGCCTGAGTGACCGGGTCGTTGATCAGCATCGATAAGGCTCCATCCGCAAGGTTTGTTGCGGCCCGGATGATGCGGCTTCGCGCACGCCCGGCCAAGGGAAATTGCGCAAGGAAAGCACGCCGCCGGCCGGTCAGGCTGGTGCGGGGAGGGCGCCTTCGACCGAAGAGATCTCGCGGACGAGCTTGGTCCGCACGGCGCGGCCGAAATGGTCGAAATTGTCGGCCACGATCATGAAGGAGCCCGGCCCGCCGATCACGTTCTCCTCATAGTACTTGTCGAGCGTGAGGTCCGGCGGCCGGCCGAAGTTGGTGCGGTTCATCATCACCGGCAGACCGTTGATGACGATGCCCATCGCGACCAGCTTGTCGCGCACGATCTCGGCAGGCGGCCCGTCGTTGGTGCGGCCGTCGCCCGAGATGTCGATGACGCGCCGCTTGGAGGTGAAGCCCGAAGCGTCGAATCTCTGGCCGGCATGGACGAGAGCGGCACCGACGGCGGTCCAGCTCTGCGACGCGCGGGGCGCCTCGGCGAGCTTGTCCGCGAACCGGCGCGCGCCCGCGGCGCTGTCGATCACCGACCAGTCGATGACCACGGCCTGATAATGCGTGCCGGCCCATTCGGTGTAGCAAAGCGCGATGCGCCGGTGCTCGCCGGACAGGATCGCATCGATGACGCGGTCGTTGGTCAGTGCTTCGATATATCCGCGCCGCTGGAGTTCGGCTTCGACTTCGTCGATCGAGCGCGAGACGTCGACTGCGAGCACGAGTTGCAGGTCGACCGGCGTGTCGGCCGCCCTGGCCGTCGTCGACGCGGCCATGGCCGCCAAGGAGCCTATAAGCGCCGACCGTCGCTTCATGCACGCCTCCCGTCGAAGGACGAGGAGCATAGCACCGGAGGGGCGATAGCAAAGGAAGAGGCAAAGAAAAACGCCGGAGGAAAACCCCCGGCGTTCGTGTCGACCGCTGCTTGCGGCCTACTGCCTAAGATCTATTGATCGTCGTCGAAGCCGCGCTTGCGCGGTTCGTAGTCGCGCTCGCGGCGCTTGTCCGGACCGGGCGCATCGCGCCGGCGCACCGGCTTGGCGACTTCGCCGCCCGGAGAGTCAAAGCCGCCGGCTGCCGGGGGAGCCCCCGAGAAATCGGCACGCCGATCGCGCATCGGGCCGCCGTCGCTGGGGCCAGACGGCGCACCGCGGTAACCACCGCCGCCGCCGCCGCCGGCACCACCGCCGCCGCCGCCGCCGCGATAGCCACCGCCACCGCCGCCGCCGCCATAACCGCCGCCACCGCCACCACCTTCACGACCGCCGCCGCCACCGCCGTAGGGGGGGCGCGGACCGCGCGGACGGAAGCCGCCGCCATCGCGGCCACCGCCGCCACCTTCACGGCCGCCGCCACCGCCAAATCCACCGCCGCCACCACCACCACCGGGCTGACGTTCGACGGCTTCACGGACCGCGATCGAGCGGCCGTCGAGCAATGCGCCGTTCATGGCCTGCATAGCCGCGGCGCCCTGATCGTCGGTTTCCATTTCGAGGAACGCGAAGCCGCGGCTGCGGCCTGTCTCGCGATCCGCGATCACTTTCGATGAGCTGACGGTCCCGAATTGGGAGAACGCCTCGCCCAGACGCTCGGACGTGACCGAGTAGGGCAGATTGCCCACAAACAATTTGCGACTCATTCAAAGCTCTGTGCTGGAGGAAGGATTGAGCGGAGTCCGGCGCGCGCTTGCTGGACGACTGTGTCCAAGCGTTTCGTTGTCCGTTGACGGGTGATCAAGAATCTCACGGAAGACGTTGCCGGTATCGCGCTCCGCGACTGTGCCGAGACTCATGATGATGCTCGTCGGCCAGTGTCGCAATGCCGCACTTATGCGCTGATTCACCGGCTGAGTCCACCGTTTGCGCCCGCGGCGAGCAAGCCACACAATCGTCACCGAAAAGGGAGAACGCCATGATCGTCGATCATCGAACTTATGAACTGCAGCCCGGCAGGTTACGCGAGTTCCTCGCGCTCTACGAAAAAGAAGGTCTGCCGGTCCAGATGAAGCATCTCGGCAATCTTGTCGGATATTTCACTACCGAGGTCGGCAATGTGAACGAGATCGTGCATATCTGGGGCTACGACGATCTCGCCGACCGCGCCAAGCGTCGTGCCGCGATGGCCGCCGACCCGGCATGGCAGGCCTATTTGCAGAAGAGCCGTGAATTCATGAAGCACATGAACAACAAGATATTGGTGCCCACGGCCTTCTCACCCACGAAGTAAGGGAAAAATCATGGCGACCGCCCATCCGCGCCGCAGTGGCGCGCAGGTTCTGATCGATCAACTTCGCATTCATGGAACCGAAACCATCTTCGGTGTGCCCGGCGAGAGCTATCTCGCGGCCCTGGATGCGCTTTATGCGCAACGTAACTCCATCCGCTACGTGATCTGCCGCCAGGAAGGCGGCGCGTCCTACATGGCCGAGGCTTACGGCAAGCTCACCGGCAAGCCCGGCATCTGCTTCGTCACCCGCGGTCCCGGCGCCACCAATGCTGCGGTCGGAATGCATACCGGCTTCCAGGATTCGACGCCCATGATCCTGCTGATCGGGCAGGTGGCGCGCGAAACCACGGACCGCGAAGCCTTCCAGGAGATCGACTACCGCCGCATGTATGGCCAGATGGCCAAGTGGGTCACCCAGATCGAGGACGCCCGGCGCATTCCGGAGCTCCTGAGCCAGGCTTTTCATACCGCGCTCAACGGCCGGCCCGGTCCGGTCGTGGTGGTCCTGCCGGAAGACATGCTGACCGACGAAGTCGAGGTGGCGGATGCCGGCCCCTACCGGATCGCGCGCGGCGCACCGGCGGCGGCCGACATGGCGACGCTGCGCGAGCTTCTCGCGGCATCCAAGCAGCCGCTTCTCATCCTGGGCGGCGGCGGCTGGAATGCCGAGGCCTGCGCCGACATCAAGGCGTTCGCCGAGGCCAACCACCTGCCGGTCACCACGGCGTTCCGCAACCAGGACCTGATCGACAACCGCCACGCCAACTTCGTGGGCGATCTCGGGTTGGGCGTCAATCCGCCGCTCGGCAAGCGCATCAAGGAGAGCGACCTCATCATCGCCGTCGGCCCGCGGCTGGGCGAGGCGACGACCGGTGGCTACACCATGTTCGACCTGCCGGTGCCGGCGCAGAAGATGGTGCATGTCCACGCCAGCGCCGAGGAACTCGGCCGCGTCTACCAGGCGACGCTGCCGATCAACAGCGGCATGGCCCAGTTTGCGGCATCGGCCAAGGCGATGAAACCTGTCGATGCCTCGGCGTGGAAGGACAAGGTCGCCGTGGCGCGTGCGGACTATCTCAAGAACATCGAGCCCGTGGTACAGCCGGGCTCGGCGGACCTCGCCGCGATCGTCGGCTGGCTGAACACGCGGTTGCCTGACGACGTGATCGTCACCAACGGCGCCGGCAATTATGCCGGCTTCGTCCATCGCTTCTTCCAGTACCGCGGCTTCCGCACCCAGCTCGCACCGACCAACGGCTCGATGGGCTACGGCGTGCCGGCGGGTGTCGCGGCCAAGATCGCGGCCCCCGGCCGCATGGTTGTCTCCTTCTCGGGCGACGGCTGCTTCCTGATGAACGGCCAGGAGTTCTCGACGGCGGTGCAGCACGGCGCCAACACGGTGTTCATCGTGGTCGACAACGGCATGTACGGCACGATCCGCATGCACCAGGAGCGCGACTATCCGACCCGCGTTCACGGCACGGAGCTCAAGAACCCCGACTTCGCGGCCTACGCCCGCGCCTTCGGCGGCCACGGCGAGACGGTCGAGAAGACGGCCGACTTCGCCGCCGCGTTCGAGCGTTGCGTCGCCATCGGCAAGCCGTCGATCATTCATATCAAGACAGACCCCGAGGCGATCACCTCGCGGATCACGCTCAGCAAGCTGCGCGAGCAGTCACTGGCCAAGAAGCACTGAGGACAAGATGAACATCACAAGACGCGCCGCGTTCGCGGTGCCGCTGATTGCACTCGCGACCGGCGCTCACGCGCAATCGGAATGGCCAAAGGGACAGCCGCTGCGCGTGCTGATCCCGTTCGCGCCGGGCGGCGTGCCCGACATCATCTCCCGGATCGTGACGCCCAGGATGGGCGAGACGCTCGGCCAGTCCTTCATCATCGACAACAAGCCCGGCGCGGGCGGCGGCCTGGCCGGCCAATTGCTGTCGCAGGCCACGCCCGACGGCTACACGCTGCTGATGGGCACGGTCTCGACCATGTCGATCGTGCCGGCGGTCAATCCGTCGCTGAAGTACGATCCGACGAGCTTCGCCGCGATCGGCCTCGCCGCCGTCGTGCCGATCGTGGTGGTGGTGCGCGCCGAATCGCCAGCGCAGGACATGGCGGGCCTGGTCGAGCTCATCAAGAGCAAACCCAACTTCAACTACGGCTCGTCGGGCAACGGCTCGATCCTTCACCTCGCCGCCGAGCTCTTCACGCTCAGGACCGGGCTCAAGATGCAGCACATCCCCTATCGCGGCTCGGCGCCGGCGCTGCAGGCGTTGCTGTCGGGCGAGATCGACGTGGTATTTGACGCGCTGCCGCCGACGATGGGCCAGATCAAGGCGGGCAAGCTGCGTGCGCTGGGCCTCGCCATGACCAAGCGCTCGCCGGCCTTGCCCGATCTCAAGACCCTGGGCGAGCAGGGCATCGCAGGCGTCGAGGCCTATACCTGGGCGGGCCTCTATGCGCCGGCCGGCACCGCGCCTGCGATCGTGAATCGTTTGAACACCGAACTGCTGAAATCGCTGAAGGATCCGGAGAATGCGCGGAAGATCTCCGAACTTGGCTACGAGCTGGCGCCCTCGACCCCGGCCGAACTGGCGGCCCACACGGCGGCGGAACTGAAGAAGTGGACCGAGGTGGCGAAGGCCGCCGACGTGAAGCCCGATTGATGGGCCCGCAGACACTGGACTTGCAGAAGGCGGGCTTGGCCTATATAGAGGCGGTCCGTGGAGATTTGAGCCGACCGGCTTGCGACCACGTTAAACATCGCTAAAAGGTCGGAGGTGCTCGCAAAAGCCCCCGTCCTTCCAGGTCGGGGGCTTTTTCGTTGCGCGTTTTGCTCGAGGGCAGGTGCGGACGTGGGGAGAGTACGATGGACGGTTCGATTCCGAGGAAGAAGACACAGGCGGACATCAAGAGCTGGCGGCCGCAGACGCGGGCCGTACGCGCCGGCCAGCAGCGCAGCAATTTCGACGAAACCTCGGAGGCATTGTTCCTGACCTCGGGCTACGTCTATGCGAGCGCCGAGGAGGCCGAGGCCACCTTCAAGGGCGAGGGCAACCACTACCAGTATTCGCGCTTCGGCAATCCCACCGTCAGCATGTTCGAGAACCGGCTGGCCGCGCTCGAAGGCGCGGAGGCCTGTCGCGCCACCTCGACCGGCATGTCGGCGGTGTTCTTCTCCCTGCTCGCCCTGCTCAAGTCCGGCGACCGCATCGTGGCGGCGCGCCAGCTCTTCGGCTCCTGTCATTACATCGTGGCCGAGCTGCTGCCGAAGTACGGCATCCAGGGCGAGTTCGTCGATGGCGGCGATCTCGCGGCCTGGGAGAAGGCGCTGTCGAAGCCCACCCAGGCGGTGCTGTTCGAATCGCCCAGCAACCCGATGCTCGACATCGTCGACATCAAGGCGGTGTGCGATCTCGCGCACAAGGCTGGTGCCAAGGTCGTGCTCGATAATGCCTTTGCGACGCCGATGCTGCAGCGCCCGCTCGAGTGGGGCGCCGATATCGTCGTCCACTCCGCCACCAAGTACATCGATGGCCAGGGCCGCACGCTCGGCGGCGCGGTGCTGGGCTCCAAGGAATTCATCCTCGAAAAGCTGCAGCCGATCATCCGCAACACCGGCCCGTCGCTCAGCCCTTTCAACGCCTGGGTGCTGGTGAAGGGCCTGGAGACGCTGGGCCTCCGGGTCGATCGTCACTGCGCCAACGCCGCGCGCGTCGCCGATGCGCTGGCCGGCCACCCCGCCATCTCACGCGTGCTCTATCCCGGGCGCAGCGACCACCCGCAGCACAAGCTCGCGGCCAAGCAGATGTCGAACTTCGGCGGCGTCGTCACCTTCGACCTCAAGGCCGGCAAGTGGGCGGCATTCGAGACGCTGAACCGCCTGCAGCTCGTCGACATCGCGAACAACCTCGGCGATGCCAAGAGCATGGTCACCCATCCGGCGACCACGACGCACATGCGCATCGGCGCCGAGGAGCGCGCCAAGCTCGGCATCAACGACGGCACGGTCCGGCTCTCGGTCGGCCTGGAAGACGCTGACGATGTCATCGCCGACCTGGTGCAGGCGCTGGGCGGCTGAGGGCCAGTGTCGCTCGCGGCGACACTCTGGCAGGACAATATCCATGAAGCCGAGCGCATCCTGGCGCACGGCTTCGTGCGCGGGCTGGGCGACGGCTCGCTGCCGGTCGACTGCTTCAAGAGTTACGTGGCGCAGGATGCCTATTTCCTCGAAGCATTTGCGCGGGCTTACGCCTTCTGTCTCGCCAACAGCACGACGCGCGCGGATCTCAACGATTTCGCCGACCTGATCGCGGGCGTCCGCGACGAGCTTGAGCTGCACAAGAGCTATGCCGAGCGCTGGCAGGTCGATCTGACTGGGGTTGTGCCGCTCGCGGCGACCCAGGCCTATGTCGATTTCCTGCTAACAATCGCGCGGCGCGGCGATCTTGGCGCCACGATCGCCGCCATGACGCCCTGCATGCGGCTCTACGCGTTCCTCGGGCGCACGCTGTCGGCCGGCCGCGTGGCGCCGCTCTACGCCGAATGGGTGACGGCCTATGCCGATCCCGGCTTCGAGGCGCTGGCGGCGCGACTGGAAGCGCTGCTCGACAGGCACGCCACGAACAGCAACGAGGTGCGCGCCAACTATGCAAGCGCCATGGACCTCGAATACGGCTTCTTCGACGCCAATCTCTAGAGCGCGGCGAGTTTTTCCATCGACCGGTCGAGGGCGCCGTGCAGGTCGGCGGTGAGCTTGGCCCCCATGGCCGTGCGCACCTCCTGCTCGGCAGCGGCCCACAGCGGCAGGGCGCGCTTGAACAGGGCCCGGCCGGCTGCCGTGGCGACCAGCTCATGTCGGCGGCGGTCGCCGGCGGCGGTGCGCTCGATGGTGCCCGACGACAGAAGCGGCCGCAGGTTGCGGGTCAGCGTCGTGCGGTCGGTGCTGAGCATTTCCGACAATTCGGTGATGCTTACCGGCCCGCGCGCCGCGACGAAGCCCAGCAGCGAGAATTGCGATATTTTCAGGCCGGTCGGCGCCAGGTGCCGGCTGTAAATCTGGGTGACGCGCCGGGCCGCACCGCGCACGCGAAAGCAGGTGCACTCGGCGGGCGACAGGCGGCTCGGGGCGGTGCCGGACATGCTGCCAAGACTATCGCCATCGCTTGCCTTGGCAAAGGCGTAAAGTGTATATGCACCTAAATAGACCAAGGAGAGAGCCGTGACTGCAGATGCCGGGTTTGGCGTGGTGCCGCTGGAACAGGCGCGCACCATGGACGGGCTCACCCTGTTCCAGGGTCTGCTGGAGGGCCGCTTCCCGGCGCCGCCGATCTCGCGGATGCTGGGCATGAGCTTGTCCGAGATCGAGTTCGGCCGCGTCGTGTTCGCCTATACGCCGGTCTACGATCACTACAATCCGCTCGGCAGTGTGCACGGCGGCATCGCCGCCACGCTGCTCGATTCGGTGATGGGCTGCTGCATCCACACCACGCTGAAGGCCGGCGTCGGCTACACGACGGTCGAGATCAAGGTGAACTACGTCCGCGCCATGACCGACAAGACCGGCCCGGTCCGGGCGGAAGGCAAGGTCATCAACGTCGGCTCGCGCATCGGCACGTCCGAAGGACGGCTGGTCGACGCGTCCGGCAAGTTGCTGGCGCACGGCACAACCACCTGCCTGATCTTCCCGATTTGATCGCCCGCCCTTGGAAGCGACCGGCAGGCCAGCCGCTGTACGAACTTCTCAATGACGAGCAGGCTTGGACAGGTTTGACCTTTCGGCCGGAACATCCCATGTCAGGGAGGCCTAGGGAGACCCGCCGTCCGATGTATACAGCCACAACCCGTGCCATCGCCGTCACCGTCAGGCCGCAATATCTGCCCGATCAGTCCGATCCGGCCAAATCGAAGTATGTCTGGGCGTATCAAGTCCGCATTGAAAACAAGGGTGATGCCACGGTGCAGCTGCGCAGCCGCCATTGGAAAATCACCGATGGGCTTGGCCGCCAGCAGGAAGTGAAGGGGCCCGGCGTGGTCGGCGAGACGCCGATGCTGCGGCCCGGCGACGTGTTCGAGTACACTTCCGGCACGCCGCTTTCGACGCCATCCGGCATCATGGGCGGCACGTATCAGATGGTGACCGAGTCGGGCGAGAATTTCGACATCGAGATTCCAGTTTTCTCGCTCGACACGCCCACGGCAAAGCGCAACCTCAACTGAGCCTTCATTCGAGGGAAAGACGATGAACAGGATGCTGAAGAAGGGCGACATGGTCTCGCTCGCCACCGGCCTCACCCGTCCCTCGCGCGAGGAGGCCGAGGCCGCCGTCCGCACCTTGATCCGCTGGTCCGGCGACGACCCTGATCGCGAGGGCCTGACCGGCACGCCTGACCGTGTCGTGCGCTCCTACGAGGAATTCTTTGCCGGCTACGACCAGGACCCGCGCGACATGCTGCAGCGGACCTTCGAGGAGGTCGAAGGCTACGACGAGGTCGTGGTGCTGCGCGACATCCGCCTCGAATCGCACTGCGAGCACCACATGGTGCCGATCATCGGCAAGGTCCACGTCGGCTACCTGCCCGACAAGCGCGTCGTCGGCATCAGCAAGCTCGCCCGCGTCGTGGATGCCTTCGCTCACCGCCTGCAGATTCAGGAGAAGCTGACGGCGCAGATCGCCAACACGCTGCAGGACGTGCTGCAGCCGCGCGGTGTCGCCGTCGTGATCGAGGCGGCGCACCAGTGCATGACCACCAGAGGCGTCCACAAGTCCGACGTCACCATGGTGACCAGCCGCATGCTGGGTGCGTTCCGCGACAATGGCGAGACACGTCGCGAATTCCTGACCATGATCGGTCGTACGTCAGTCTGAGTTTGAAAAGGGCATCATGGCCGGAGAGATCGTCAATTCAGTCGAAATGCTGCGTCGTCTCGTGGCGTTCGACACCACCTCGCGCAATTCCAACCTGGCCTTGATCGAGTACGTCCAGGGATATCTCAAGGGACACGGCATCGACTCGAAGCTGGTGCCGAACGAAGACGGCACCAAGGCCAACATGTTCGCGACCGTCGGTCCCGACGTGAAGGACGGCGTCGTGCTCTCGGGCCACACCGACGTGGTGCCGGTCGACGGCCAGCCGTGGGTCACCGATCCGTGGACGCTGACGCTCAAGGACGGCAAGTATTACGGCCGCGGCACCTGCGACATGAAGGCCTTCTATGCCATCGCGCTCGCCATGGTCCCTGAGTTCAAGAAGGCCAAGCTCAAGAAGCCGATCCATTTCGCGCTCTCCTATGACGAGGAGATCGGCTGCTTCGGTGCCCATTCCCTGGCCGCCGCCATGGCGACCGAAGTGCCGCGCCCGCGCGCCATCATCATCGGCGAGCCCACGATGATGACGGTGGTCCATGCCCACAAGGGCAGCCAGTCCTACGTCACCAGGTTCACCGGCTTCGAGGCTCATTCCTCGATGACGCACCTCGGCGTCAGCGCCATCCACTTCGCCGGCGAGTTCGTCCATTACCTCAATACGGTGCAGGAGGAACTCGAGGCGGCCGCGCCGAAGAACAGCGAGTTCATGCCGGCGGCGGCGACCTTCAACGTCGGCACCATCATCGGCGGCACGGCCGGCAACATCCTGGCGCGCGAGTGCGAGGTGTTGTGGGGCTATCGCGAATTGCCGACCCGGCCGATCGAGGAGCTGGGCGAGCGCGCCAAGAAGTGGCTGGAAACGGAACTGCTGCCCAAGATGAAGGCCAAGCATCCGGCCGCCGCCATCGCCACCGAGCTGCGCGCCTCGACGCCGGCCTTCTCGCCCGAGGGAAACGACGAAGCCAAGACCCTGGCCGGCAGCTGGTCGGGCTCCAACACCGTGGGCAGCGTGGTCTATGCCACCGAAGCCGGCATCTTCCGCAAGATCATGGGTGTGCCGACGGTGCTGTGCGGCCCCGGCGACATCGCCCAGGCGCACCAGCCCAACGAATTCCTGATCGCGTCGCAGATCGAAGCCTGCGAGGCCTTCATGAAGCGCATGGTCGAGTGGTGCTGCCGGGACTGAGTCAAAGGTCCCGAGCGTAGCGAGGGACCTTTCGTTTCACCCCGTCGCCGCCAGTGCCTGTGTCAGATCGGCGATCAGGTCGTCGGGATGTTCTATGCCGACCGAGAGGCGGATCGTCGTGTCCAGCACGCCGATGCGGTCGCGGACCTCGACGGGAACGCCGGAATGCGTCATGGCGGCGGGATGGCTCGCCAGCGATTCGGTGCCGCCGAGGCTGACCGCCAGCTTGAAGATCTGCAGCGCATTCAGGAAGGCGAACGCCTCCTTCTCGCCGCCCTTGATGTCGAACGAGAAGGTCGAGCCGGCGCCCGTGCATTGCCGGGCAAAGACCTTCTGCGCCTGCGAGCCTTCCTCCAGGAATTTCAGGTAGTGAACCTTGTCGACCCGGGGATGGTCGCGCAGATACTCGGCAACGAGTCTCCCATTGGCCTCGGCCCGCTCCATCCTGATCCCGAGCGTTTCCAGCGAGCGGCCCAGCATCCAGCAGGAATGCGGATCGAGCTGCGTGCCGAGGCTGCCGCGCAGCGCCTTGATCGGCCCGATGGTCGCCTGCGCGCCCAGCGTCGCGCCGGCGATGAGATCGGAGTGGCCGCCGACATACTTGGTGAGCGAGTAGACCGAGACATCGGCGCCATGGTCGAGCGGACGCTGGAACACCGGACCCAGCAGGGTGTTGTCGCAGACCAGGATCGGCCTGAAACCCTGCGCGGCGCCAATCTCGTCGGCAATCCGTCGCAGCAGCGCGATATCGACCAGTGTTACGGTCGGGTTGGCCGGCGTTTCGATCATGATGACCGACAGGCGTCGCTTGTCGCGTCCCTGGCCGCATGCCTCGGCCGCGGCCGCGCGAACGGTGGCTTCGTCGACGCCGTCGACGAACCCGACCGAGCCGATGCCGAAGCCCGACATCGTGCGCGACAGCAGCGTTTCGGTGCCGCCGTAGAGCGGCTGGGAATGGAGGATGACGTCGCCGGGCCGGGCAAAAGCCAGGATCGTGGTGGCGATCGCCGACATGCCGGACGAGAACAGCACGCACGATTCCGCTCCTTCGTAGACCGCGAGGCGATCCTCGACGATCTCGCTGTTGGGATGGTTGAAGCGCGAATAGACGAGGCCGGCGCCGGTGCCGGCGGGTGGCTTGCGGCGCCCCGCGGCATAGTCGAAGAAGTCGCGCCCTTCCTCCGCCGTGGCGAACACGAAGGTGGAGGTGAGGAAGACGGGCGGCTTCACCGCGCCCTCCGACAGTTTCGGATCGTAGCCGTAGCTCAGCATCAGCGTCTCGGGCTTGAGCGCATGATTGCCGATATGGGTTTTGGAGGGACGTGGCGCGACCATGGCGTGTTCTCCTGTCGGCGGTTCCGGTGGGGCAGGATAGCCCAGGGCGGCGGCGTCCGCTGTCTATCGGGAATCGAAGTCGTTAGAGTGAACGCCGGAGGGAGCAGGACGTGCCGTCATTGATCGCCGTCGACTGGGGAACGAGTTCTTTGCGCGGCGCCCGTCTCGACGAAGCGGGCCGCGTGCTGGAGGAGAAGAGCGCTCCCCTCGGCATCCTCAACGTCTCCAACGGCGACTTCGCGGGCACCTTTGCCTCCTCGTTCTCGGACTGGATGAAGCCGGCCGGCAGTGTCTGCCTGATTTCCGGCATGGCCGGCAGCCGGCAGGGCTGGGCCGAGTCACCTTACGTTGCCTGTCCCGCCGGGCCCGACGAAGTCAGGCAACGCCTGCATTGGATCGAGCCCGGGCGGATCGCCCTTGTGCCCGGCCTCAGCGATGAGCAGCGCGACGTGATGCGCGGCGAGGAGGTACAGATCTTCGGCGCGATGCGGCTGGCTGGTCTCACGGACGGGCTGTTCGTTCTGCCCGGCACGCACAGCAAATGGGCCACGGTGCGGGGCGGCCGGATCATCGGCTTTCGCACCTTCATGACCGGCGAGTTCTATGGATTGCTGAGCCAGCATTCCATCTTGGCGCGCACGCTCGAAGCTGATGCGCCGCTCGACGAGGCGGCCTTCCTGCGTGGTGTCGCGCGCGCCGGCAATGGCGAAGGCCTGCTGCACAATGCCTTCGGCGTGCGCGCGCTCGCGCTGTTCGGCCGGCTGTCGCCGTCCGAGTCGGCCAGCTATCTCTCCGGCCTGCTGATCGGCGAGGAATTGTATCTGCAGAAGCTGCCGCCGGGGCATGAGGTGATCGCGATCGGCGCGGCGGCATTGACCGCGCGCTATGCCCTCGCGCTCGGAAAGATGGGCGCCCGCGTGCGCACCTTCGGCGCCGAAGCGACATGGTCTGGGCTGAGGGCATTGCTGCCCCCAGGTGGCTTATGATTACTTTTAGTAACTAGTACACAATAATACTCTGCTGAAAAAGATGGTCGCTTGATTACTTTTAGTAACTAGTACACAATAATACTCTGCTGAAAAAGATGGTCGCTAGACTTGTATTTTTGAGCACTCAAGATATATCTTGAATATGTTCAAACATAAAAGGATACAGTCAATGAGACCCTTTCATCATTCCAGGGGCGAAGAAGCCCATCGGCACCATTTCGGTCGGCGTGGCTTCAGCCGGCATGGTCACGGCTTCGAGGCCGAGCGCGGCGAGGGGCGCGGTCGCCGGCGCGTCTTCGACTCGGGCGAGCTGCGGCTCGTGCTGCTCAAGCTGATCGCCGACGAGCCGCGCCACGGCTACGAACTCATCCGCGCCATCGAGGAGCTGACGGGCGGCAGCTACGTGCCGAGCCCCGGCATGGTCTATCCGACGCTGACGATGCTGGACGAGATGGGCCACATCGCCGAGGTGAAGTCGGAGGGCGCGCGCAAGGCGTTCGCCGTCACCGACGATGGCACGTCACACCTCGTCGAGAAGAAGGAAGAAGTCGCGGCGCTGTTCGCGCGGCTGGCCGAGCTTGCCGATCTGCGCGAGCGCACCGATGCGATGCCGGTCCGCCGTGCCATGGGCAACCTGCGCGCGGTGCTGATCCATCGCCTGGGCCGGGACAGCGTGCAGGCTCAGACTGTTCACGACGCGGTCGCCATCATCGACGAGGCCGCGCAGAGGATCGAACGCCTATGACCGTCCACCGCAACGCGGCCGTGCCGACCGCGAACGGCAGCCGCTACCTCCAGCAGCTGTGCAAGCACTGGAGTCACAATCTGGCTGTCGAGTTCACGGCAGAGACAGGCAAAGTTGTCTTTCCTCGAAATGCCCGTGGTGCCGACGGGCCGGGCGATGCGACGCTCCTGCTCAGCGCAAAGGGCGACAGTCTCGAATGTCGGCTGGAAGCGAGCGTCGAGGGACAGCTCGAGGCACTGAAGGGTGCCGTCGCCCGCCATCTCGATCGCTTCGCCTTTCGTGAGGCGCCGCTCGCGTTCGACTGGCAAGACGTGTAGGCACTGCCTGCGCTCGCTCCTGCGAACGGAAGTTGCAAGTTCAGCAGGTTTATGCCTATATTTTCTATAGGTTGGCGCCTGGACTGCGCCGGCCTTTTCCATTCCGGCACGACCCCTCGCGGCACGCCCGCGGGACAGGCCCTGAGCCTCGGGTGCAGCCGCCCTGGGTCCTGACCCAGGGGTGAGAGCAGTCCATCTACGCCCAAAGGGTCTTGTGCTGGCAGTGCTGGCGCCAACAGGAAAAGAGCCACGCCTCGAACCGTGGACAGGCAATCGCGTGCAAGCCAGGGCACAGATCCGGGCCCACATTGGGGCACAACACACGGACGTTTCAGGTGTGCCCGATGAGCTGCGCAAAAGCCCGTCGCTATTGGCTTTCCGGCGTGCGGAGAGCCAAATATCTATGTGTCGAGTTGGGCCAGATTCGTCTACGCAGCGGACGCGTAGAGGCGGTCGAGATCGTCGTCGTCGTAGGCGTATTGGGTTGAGCAGAACTCGCAGGTGACGGCGACCAGGCCTTGCGGATCGCGCAGGTCGGCCAGCTCCTCGCGCTTGATCGATTTCAGCACGCCGTCGATGCGCTCGCGGCTGCAGCGGCAGCGGGCGGCGAAGGCGCGGGGCTCGAACAGGCGCGCGCCCTCGGCATGGAACAGGCGGAACAGCAGCATCTTGCCCGGAAGCGCAGGGTCGAGCATTTCCTTCTCGGTGGCCGAGGCCATCAGGATGACGGCCTTGCGCCAGTCGTCCTCGCGCTGGTCCTGGTCGATGTCGACGCGGCCGGCGTCGAACTCCGGCATCTGCTGGACGACCAGCGCCGATGCCCGCCAGTGATGGCCTTCCGTCGTCTCATCGCGGCGGGCCACGATCTTGATGCCGGTCGGCAACTGCTCGGACTGGCGGAAATAGGTGTGGGCGCAGTCGGCCAAAGTCGGACCTTCCAGCGGCACGACGCCCTGGTAGCGCTGGGTGTGCTGGCCCTGGTCGACGGTGAAGGCAAGGCGGCCCTGGCCGAACAGTTTGGGCACATAACCGTCGGGCGCATCGTGGTTGCCGGTACCGAGGGCCACGGCAAGCTTCCACGAATCGAACTGGGCATAGCCGCGCAACGCGCCCTCGCTGGTGAGGTCGGTGACGAGGAGGCGGATCGGGCCGTCGCCGCTGATCTGCAGGGTGAAGATGCCGTCGTATTTCAGCGACGTCGCCAGCGCCACGCACAGCACCATCGCCTCGGCCAGCGGCCGCGCCACGGCGAGCGGATAGCCGTGGCGTTCGATGATGGCGTCGAGCGAGGGCCCGAGCCGCACGAGGCGGCCGCGGACGCCCAGCGCGTCGAGCTGGAAGGGCAGGACGCGGTCCCAATCGTCGGAAGGGGTGAGGCCCTCCGACGCGAGACTCACGATAGACACCACGCCAAAATGCTCTTCTGAGCGTGCAGGCGGTTCTCGGCCTCGTCGAACACGACCGACTGCGGACCATCGATCACGTCCGCGGTCACTTCCTCGCCGCGATGTGCCGGCAGGCAGTGCATGAAGATCGCGTCCTTCTTGGCCTGCTTCATCAGGTGCTTGTCGACCTGATAGCCGCGCAGCAGATTGTGCCGCCTGGTGGCACTCGGGCTTTGCGGATCCTCGTCGCCCATCGACACCCAGGTGTCGGTGACGACGCAATCGGCGCCACTCACCAGCTTCTCGGGGTCGTGGCCGATGCGGATGCGGCCCTTGGACTTCTCCGCCCACTGCACGACGTCGGCGGGCGGCGTTAGTTCCGGCGGGCAGGCGATGCGCAGCTCGAAGTCGAACTGCACGGCGGCGTGGATCCAGGACGTGGCCATGTTGTTGCCGTCGCCCGACCAGGCGACCGACTTGCCCTTGATCGAGCCGCGATGCTCCTCATAGGTCATGACGTCGGCCATGAGCTGGCAGGGGTGCGTCTTGTCGGTGAGCCCGTTGATCACCGGCACGGTCGCGTACTTGGCCATCTCGAGGAGTTTCTCCTCGACGGTGGTGCGCATCATGATGATGTCGACGTAGCGGCTGAGCACGCGCGCGGTGTCGGCGATGGTCTCGCCGCGTCCCAACTGCGTGTCGGTGCGGCCGAGCATGATCGTGTCGCCGCCCAACTCGCGCATGCCGACCTCGAACGACACGCGCGTGCGGGTCGAGGGTTTCTCGAAGATCATGGCGAGCGTCTTGCCTGCGAGGGGCTTGTCGTGCCCCCCGTTCGAGCGCTGCTTCTTCATCGCCTTGCCCTGATCGAGAATCTGGCGAAGCGTCTTAGGGTCGACCTGGTCCAGGTCGAGGAAATGTTTGGGTGTCGACATCGGTCGTCACTTGGCCGCGGCTTCGAACGAGATCGCAGCCTGTTCGAGGATGGCCACGCCTTCGTCGAGGATCGCCTTGTCGGCGACCAGCGCCGGGAAGATACGAACGACGTTCTCGCCCGCCGGCGGGACCAGGAGGCCCAGCGACTGCAGCTTGTTCACCATGTCGCCGGCCGGCACCGCCGGGGCGCATTGCACGCCCTGGAGGAAGCCCATGCCACGCTGCTCGACGAAGACCTTGGGGTGCTTCTTGCACAGCTTCTCGAGCTCGCCCTTGAGATACTCGCCGCGCTCGCGCACACCCTCGATGAAGCCCGGCGCCAGCAGCACGTCGAGCACCGCGTTGGCCACGCCGGTGGCCAGCGGATTGCCGCCGTAGGTCGAGCCGTGCGTGCCCGGCACCATGCCGACCGCCGCCTTCTCGGTCGCCATGAAGGCGCCGATCGGGAAGCCGCCGCCCATGCCCTTGGCGATCGCGGCCACATCGGGCTTCACGCCCGACCAGTCGTAGCCCCACATCTTGCCGGTACGGCCGAAACCGGTGTGGATTTCGTCGTAGAACAGCAGCAGGCCGAACTCGTCGCAGATCGCGCGCAGGTCCTTCAGGAACTGCGTCGTGGTGGCGCGAATACCGCCCTCGCCCTGGATCGGCTCGACCAGGATGCCGGCAGTCTCGTCGTCGACCATGTCGCGCACGACATTGGTGTTGTTGAGCGGCGCGTGCAGATAACCTGGCGCCGGCGGGCCGAAGCCTTCGAGGTATTTCTCGTTGCCGGTGGCCGAGAGCGCGTTCAGCAGGCGGCCGTGGAACGCCGCCTGGAAGCAGATCAGCTTGTACCGCTGGGGCTGGCCGTTCATGAACTGATACTTGCGGATCAGCTTGATGCCGCCCTCGATCGCCTCGGCGCCCGAGTTGCAGAAGAACATGGTGTCGGCGAACGAGTTCTCGACCAGCCGCTTGGCCAGCTTCTCGCCGTTGCCGATGCGGAACAGGTTCGAGGTGTGCCACAGCTTCTGGCCCTGCTCGGTCAGAGCCTTGACCAGATGGGGGTGGCAGTGGCCCAGCGCGTTGACGGCGATGCCGGAGGTAAAGTCGACATAACGTCGGCCATCCGCCGCGTAGAGATAGGAACCCTCTCCGCGTTCGAACACTACGTCCTTGCGACCGTACGTCGGCATAACAGCCGTAATCACAGCTAGACCCTCCTTCAGAAGTAAAATTCCCCCGCTTTTGGCGGGGGTCGGGCACTATCTTACCGAGGTCGGGGTGTGTCAACGTCGGCCACGGGCGCCGGTGTCAGCGTCTTGAGGGCCTCCCGACCCCTCTGCTAGGAGACCCGCCGTTCCAATGGACCCGCTTCCTTCACGCAACACGCAGCTCGCGCAGCGCCGTGCCGATTTCGCCTCGGTGCCGGAGATGCTGGACTATGCGGCGCGGGGCCAGACCGGCGTCTCCTTCTACAATGCCAAGGGGGACCTGCTGTCGACCCTCACCTGGCGCGAGATCCGGGAACGCGCCCATGTCACCGCCCGCAAGCTGATCGGGGCGGGATTTGCGGTGGGCGAACGGCTCCTGATTACCGCCGACACCTGGCCCGGCTTCTTCGATTCGTTCTTTGGCGCCCAGTATGCCGGCCTGGTGCCTGTCCCGGTGTCGATCCCGGTCGGCATCGGCGGCAAGGACGCCTATCTCGACCAGCTCCGCCGCCAGCTGTTTGCCTCAGGCGCGGTCGCCGCTGTCGGCATCGACGATCTCGCGGGTTTCCTCGCCGACGCCGCCAGGGAATTCCCGGCGGTGCGCCTGCATGGCGGCAAGAATGCCCTCGACGCGTTGCCGGAGAAGGCGGTCGACCTCAGGCCGCTCGGCCCCGCCGACCTCAGCTACATCCAGTTCTCCTCGGGCAGCACGCGTCACCCGCACGGCGTGCAGATCTCGCAGCGGGCGCTGATGGCCAACCTGCAGGGCATGACCGGGCCGGCCGGCCTCGACGTGGTGCCGGGCGACCGCGCCGTGAGCTGGCTGCCGCTCTATCACGACATGGGCCTGATCGGCTTCCTGATGGGGCCGCTCTCCAGCCAGCTCGCGATCGACTATCTGACGCCGCGCGATTTCGCGCGCCGGCCGATGCAGTGGCTGAACATCATCTCGCGCAATCGCGGCAGCATCTCCTACAGCCCAAGCTTCGGCTACGACCTCTCGATGCGTCGCGGCGCGATGCAGGTGCCCGCCGACCTCGATCTCTCGTGCTGGCGGCGCGCCGGGATCGGCGGCGACATGATCCGTCCCGAGGTGCTCCACCGCTTCGCCGACGCCTTCGAGCCGTCGGGCTTCGATCGCAAGGCCTTCATTCCCAGCTACGGCATGGCCGAGGTCTGTTTGGCCATCACCTTCAGTCCCCAGGGCGTGGGCGTGCGCACCGACATCGTCGACCGCATCGCCCTGGCCGACCAGCAACGTGCGGTCCCGGCCGCCAATCCCCAGGACGGGCAGCGCGCCCGCAGTTTCGTGCTCTGCGGCCGGGTCCTGCCGGGCCATGTTCTCGAAGTGCGCGACGGCGACGGCACGCTCCTGGCCGACCGCGAAGTGGGGCGCATCTTCATCCAGGGCCCCAGCGTCATGCCGGGCTATTTCGGCGAGCCCGAAGCCACCCGCGAAGTGCTCACCGACGACGGCTGGCTCGATACCGGCGACCTCGGCTACTGGCTGAACGGCGAGATCGTCGTCACCGGCCGCGCCAAGGACCTCATCATCATCAACGGGCGCAATGTCTGGCCGCAGGACATCGAGTGGGCGATCGAAGCCAAGCGCATCGTGAAGAACGGCGACGCGGCTGCCTTCTCCATCGACACTGGCGATGGCGAGCGCGTGGTCGTGGCCGTCCTGGCGCGCGTGTCGGGCGAGGAGGCGCGGGCGGCCCTGGCGCGCGATGTCGCGGGCGCGGTGCGCGAGGCGATTGCCGTCGATTGCGATGTCGCCCTGGTGCCGCCGACGGCGGGACTGCCGACGACGACGTCCGGCAAGCTCAGCCGTGCGCGGACCAAGGCCAACTATCTCGCCGGCCTCTACACTTATAAGCCTGCCGCGGCCTGAGGCGATCGCAATGGGCAGGCTGCTCGCGGTCACCGGCGCCACAGGGTTCGTCGGACCGCATCTCGTCGCGGCTCTCGCCCGGCACGGCTACAAGGTCCGGCTGCTGATCCGGCGCTGGTCGCCGGTGCCCTCGCTGGCCGGTGTCGAGGCCGAGATCGTCCTGGGCGACCTGGCCGACGAGGCGGCGCTCCGGCGTCTGGTCGACGGTGCCGATGCGGTGATCCACGCCGCCGGCCTCATCAAGGCGCGGGCGCCGGCCGACTTCATGACGGTCAATCGCGACGGAACGGCCCGCCTTTCGGCGCTCGCGCCCGAGGCGCGCTTCATCCTGCTGTCGTCGCTGGCGGCTCGCGAGCCCCAGCTCTCGGCCTATGCCGGGAGCAAGCGGGCGGCCGAGCAGGTGGTGGCGGAACGCCCTGGTCCCTGGCTCGCCGTCCGGGCACCCGCCGTTTACGGACCAGGCGATCGGGAGACCCTGGCCTATTTCAAGGCCGCGGCCCGGGGGCTTGCCCCGCGGCCCAGGGGGGAGGGCGCCCGACTGTCCCTGATCCATGTCGAGGATCTGGCCGAGGCGCTCGTTCGGGTCGTCGAGACCCCGCCACCCGCGTCGGTCTACGAGATCGATGACGGCCGGGAAGGGGGCTACGGCTATAGCGACATGGCGGCGGCAGCCGGGGAGGCTCTTGGACGCTCCGTTCGGTCGGTGCCGATTCCCCGGACCGCCATGGAGACCGTCGGCTGGGCCAACGGCGTGCGCCATGCCCTGGGAGGGGCGGCGCAGATTCTGACCCGCGCCAAGGTCCGGGAACTGTTCCACCCCGACTGGGCGGTGCACGACCGCCGCCTGGCAGCAACAATCGGTTTCCGGCCCCGTTACGATCTGAAGGCAGGGTTCCGCGACACGATCTTGTGGTACCGCCAGAACAAATGGCTATAGGCACGTGTGAAACACTGCGTAACAAATTGTTATTTCACAAGGAATCAAGGTTTCTGTCACAAGATGGCATGCCTGACCCCGGGACCGGAGAGCAGCTCTTGCACACTGCCCATCAACTGATCGTCGAAAACGACGACATCGCCAACACCCTCGAACTGCCCCGTCTGGCATCGCGTCTCGATGTGATCCGCGAGATTTGCCGTCACCTCTCGCCTTACCAGGCCGGTGAGCGGCCAATCGTCGGCGCCACCGTCATTGCCAAGGATCTGACCATCGATTCGCTGGCGATCATGGACATGGTCATGGAGCTCGAGGACAGCTTCGACGTGTCGATCCCGATGAACGTCGTGGCCGAGATCCATACCGTCGACCAGCTCGCCGACACGATCCTGGATCTGCGCGCCAAGCGCTAAACATCATGGGCTTGTTCGATCGTCACGCGGGCCTGCTCGAGGCGTATCGCGACGTCCGGACCACCGGGGCCGATCCCTTCCAGATCCGCATGGAGCGGGTGTTGTCGCCGACCGAGGCGATCATCAACGGCCGCAAGACCCTGCTGGTCGGCACCAACAACTATTTCGGCCTGACGTTCGATCCTTCCTGCATGGAAGCCGCCATCGAGGCGATCCGTGCCGAGGGCACCGGCACGACCGGTTCGCGCATCGCCAACGGCAGTTATAGCGAGCACGTCCTCCTTGAGGAGGAGATCGCCACTTTCTACGGCAAGAAGCACTGCATGGTCTTCACGACCGGCTATCAGGCCAATCTCGGGGTCATTTCCACCCTGGTCGGCCAGGGCGACCATCTGCTGATCGACGCCGACAGCCATGCCTCGATCTACGACGCCTGCAAGATGACCCAGGCCGAGGTCGTGCGCTTCAAGCACAACGATCCGTCGAGCCTCGAGTCCCGGCTCCGGCGCCTGGGCGACAAGCCGGGCAACCGGCTGGTGATCCTCGAAGGCATCTATTCGATGCTGGGCGACAGCGCGCCGCTCAGGGAGTTCGTCGACGTCTGCAAGAAGTACGGCGCCTATGTGCTGGTCGACGAGGCCCATTCGCTGGGCGCGCTCGGCGAGACCGGCCGTGGCCTCTGCGAGTCGACCGGCGTCCTCGACGATTGCCATTTCATCGTCGGCACCTTCTCGAAGACCCTGGGGGCGATCGGCGGCTACTGCGTCTCGAACGACGCCGATTTCGACATCCTGCGCGTCACTGTGCGCTCCTATATGTTCACGGCCTCGCTGCCGCCGTCGATCGTGGCCTCGGTCCGCCAGGCGCTGCGCGTCGTGCAGGCGCGGCCGGAACTGCGCAAGCAGCTGTGGGACAATGTCGCCACGCTTTATGACGGCCTCGCCGCCCAAGGCTTCAAGCTCGGGCCCGAGCATGGCCCGGTGGTGGGCGTCCATCTGCCCGACCGCATGCTCGCCATCGGTTTCTGGCGCGCCATGCTCGACGCCGGCATCTACGTGAACGTCGCCGTGCCGCCGGCCACGCCCAACGGCGTCTCGTTGCTGCGCTGCTCGGTGTGCGCCGCCCATACGCCGGAACAGCTCCAGCACATGGTCGAGGTCATGACCGGGATCGGCCGCCAGCTCGGGGTCATTTCCGCGACGCCGAAGCTGCGCGTCGTCGCCGGCGCCCGCTAGCGCCAGCCGTCTTGCTTGACCGTCCGGCCCGGGCGGTGGATCACCCTTCCATGTTCACGCTGGCGCATCTGTCCGATCCGCATCTGCCGATGCCCGCGGCGCGCCCGCTGGATCTCATCGGCAAGCGCGTGACGGGCTATCTCAACTGGTGGCGGCACCGGGCCCATCTGCACGTGCCGGAGGCGCTGGCCGGCATCGTGGCCGACATCAAGGCGCAGAAGCCCGATCACATCGCGTTGACCGGCGACCTGGTTAACATCTCGCTGCCCGACGAATTCGCCCGCGCCTCGAAGTGGCTCGCCGAATTCGGCTCGCCTGAGGGGGTCACGGTCATTCCCGGTAACCACGACGTCTATGTCGCCATGACATGGGGCGAAGGGCTGGGTCGCTGGGGCGCCTACATGGCAGGCGACGACAAGCCGCCAGCCACCGATTTCCAGGTCTTCCCGACCTTGCGCCGGCGCGGGCCCGTCGCGCTGGTCGGCCTCAACAGCGGGGTGCCGAAGCCGCCTTTCCTCGCCACCGGGACGCTCGGCCAGGCGCAGATCGCGGCCGCCGAGAAGATTTTGGCCGATCTCGGCCGCGAAGGGCTTTGCCGCGTCGTGCTGATCCATCATCCGCCGCTCACCACTGAGAAGCACTTCAAGCGCCTGACCGACGCGGCGGCTTTCCAGGCAATGATCCGCCGCGTCGGCTGCGAACTCGTCCTGCACGGGCACAACCACCGCAGCGAGGTTGCGCGGATCGACGGCCCGGCAGGACCGGTGCCGGTTATCGGCGTCACCTCGGCCTCGGCGGCGTCCGGCAGCAAGTATGGTCGCGCGCGCTACCATCTGATTCGCATCGAGCGCGAAGGCGCGGGATGGCGCCTGGGCGTCGACATTCGCGCGTTGCGCGTCGACGGCACCGGATGCGAGCCCGATGGCCAGTTCGTGTTCCGAAGCGCCGCATTGGGCGTGGTAGCCTGAGGCACAAATGGCTCCTTCCGATCTCGTCGTTTCCCCCGTGGCCGCCAAGGCCGACCTCAAGGAATTCATCCGCTTGCCCAGGCGGCTCTACGCCGGCCACAAGGGCTGGGTGGCGCCGCTCAATGTCGAACGGCAAGAGGCCTTCTCGCCCAAGAAGAACCCGCTGTTCCAGCATGCCGAGGTCCAGTTCTTCCTGGCGCGCCGCGCCGGCCGGGTGGTCGGTCGCATCTCGGCCCAGGTCGACAGCGCCCATCTCGCGCAGCACAAGGACAGCACCGGCCAGTTCGGCTGCCTGGTGGCCGAGGACGATCCCGCGATCTTCGCCGCCCTGTTCGCCGCGGCCGAGGCCTGGCTGAGGGCCAAGGGCATGGTGCGGGTGACCGGGCCGTTCACCCTGTCGGTAAACGAGGAGGTCGGCCTCCTGGTCGACGGCTTCGACAGCCGCCCGGTGCTGATGGTGCCCTACGATCCGCCCTATGCCGGCGCGCGGGTCGAGGCCTGCGGCTATGTGAAGGCCAAGGACCTCTTCTCCTACGACTACGACGTCCAGAACGCGCCGGAGACCATCGGTCGCAAGCTGCTCGACCGCGCCGGCCTCGCCGGGCGGGTCAAGGTCCGCACTGCCAATATGAAGATGTTCGACGCCGAGGTCCGCACCCTGGTCGGCATCTTCAACGATGCCTGGAGCGACAACTGGGGTTACGTGCCCTTCACCCAGGCCGAGATCGACCATGCCTCCAAGGCGCTGCGTCCGGTGATCGTGCCGGATCTCGCCGTGTTCGTCGACGTCGACGACGAGACGGTCGCCTTCATCCTGGCGCTCACCAATCTCTCCGAAGCGACCGTCGATTTCGACGGCGCGCTTACGCCCTGGAACCTGGTGAAGCTGCTGCTGCGGCTCAAGATCACCGACGTTCGCAGCACGCGGGTGCCGCTGATGGGCGTGAAGAAGAAATTCCGCAATCATCCGCTGATGGGCGCCGGCCTCGCCATGATCGCCATCGACCATCTGCGCGCCAACGGCAAGCGACTGGGCAAGACCTCGGCCGAGCTGGGCTGGATCCTCGAGGACAACAAGGCGACCAACAACATCATCCGCTCGGTCGGCGGCGTTCACTACAAGACCCACCGGATCTACGAGAAGGCGCTGGGGTGAGCCCGCCGACGCCCGGCGCCGGCCACCCGGCATCGGCCTTCGCTCCCTTCGCCAACCGCTCCTTCGCGCTGCTGTGGACCGCCAATGTCCTGTCCAACACCGGCGGCTGGATGGCGACCACGGGTGCCGCCTGGGAGATGACCAGCCTGACGCAGGAGCCGATCTTCGTGGCGCTGCTGTCGGCGGCGGGCACCCTGCCGATGTTCCTGTTCTGCTTCTTCGCCGGAGTCCTGGCCGACCGTTTCGACCGCCGCCGCTACATCATCGTCTGCCAGGTCTGGATGATGGCAGTGGCCGCCACTCTGGCTGTTCTGGCGTTCCTCGGCCGGCTCGACCACTGGAGCCTGCTTGGCTTGAGCTTCTGTATGGGGCTCGGCAACGCCATGAATGCACCGGCCTGGCATGCCGTGGTGCCCGAGATCGTCTCGGGGCCGCACCTCCGGCCGGCCATCGCGCTGAACAGCGCCGGCTTCAACCTCGCCCGCACGGTGGGGCCGGTGGTCGGCCAGCTCCTGCTCAGCCTGGTCGGTGTCTTCATGCTCTTCGCCGTCAACGCCGCCACCTATGTCGGCGTCATCTTCGCCATGCTGCGCTGGCGCCGGCCGGCCGAGGCCAAGGCCGACCAGCGCCGCGAGGGGCTGGTCGAGGCGGCGCGGACCGGCATCGCCTTCGTGCGCGATTCCGGCGAGCTGAAGGCGATCTTCGCCCGCGGCCTCTGCTTCTTCGTGCCGGGCATTGCCGTCGGCACCCTGCTGCCGGTGATCGGTCGCTTCGAGCTCGGCCTCGACGAGTTCGCCTTCGGCATTCTCTACGCCGTGTTCGGTGCCGGTGCCGTGGCGGGCGCCGTCCTCATGCCGACCGTGAACCGCCTGCTCGGGCCGGACCGCGCCAACATCTGGGCGATGGGCATCCACACCGCCGCCACGTTGGTGATCGCGCTCGTGCTCACGCCGCTGGTGGTGGGGGCCTGCATCGCCCTTTCGGGTGCCTGCTGGATCACCTTCATCGCCAACAACGGCACCGCCGTTCAGACGATCCTCCCCAACTACATGCGGGCGCGGGGCATGGCGGTACACCAGATGGTGTTTTTCGGCGCCATGGTCGTCGGCTCTCTCCTGTGGGGCAAGATCGCCACCCTATTTGGGACTCAGGCATCGTTGATCGTCTCGGCAGTAACCCTGGTACCGCTGACGATGCTGGCGGCATCGATCCGGTTGCCGGGTTCGCCGCTGCCCCGGTCCTGACGCGCCTGTGTGCTCTTTTGACCACAAGCCCCCAAAAAATTTGCGGGAGGAGGAAGAATCCTCTTGTAAGCGTGTCAATTAGTTGTAGATACGAAAATCCAAGACGCCCAACGCACGTGCCGCTGGCCCTTAGTGGTTACGCAACGACGGAAAGTGTTCTTTTTGGCAGTGCCGGTTTCACGCCGGCGTCCGGGAAGGAGCTTCTGATATGGTTGCTTACCGCGCGGGGCGCATTCCCCGTTCTTATGTCAATGGCCTGGCTATATGCCGGGCTGTCCCCCTCGACCTTCCGCTCAAGCGGATCGTGTCTCCGTCGAGTATGGGCTGACGCACTCCGCCCTTTTGGGCGCCGTGCGTCGCGTTCGACCTCTCCTGCCGAACCTGCCTGACTATTAGTGACGGGGAACCCCCCAGCGATGACCGAGCGTATCTTTCGTTATCTCCGCGAGCAGCAGCCCGAGACCCCTTGCCTGGTGGTTGACCTAGACGTGGTCGAGAACAACTTCCGGCGCATGCGCGAACTGCTGCCCACGGCTCACATCTTTTACGCCGTGAAGGCCAACCCGGCGGCGCAGGTCCTGTCGCGCCTGGCGACAGCCGGCTCGAAGTTCGACACGGCGAGCCGTGGCGAGATCGAGTTGGTGCAGGCCACCGGCATCTCGATGGACCGCATTTCCTTTGGCAACACCATCAAGAAGGAAAAGGACATCGCCTGGGCCTACCAGCAGGGCGTGCGCCTGTTCGCCTTCGACAGCGAGGCGGAGCTGCAGAAGCTCGCCCGCGTGGCGCCGGGCGCCCGCGTGTTCTGCCGCGTGCTGGTCGATTGCGACGGCGCCGAATGGCCGCTCAGCAAGAAGTTCGGTTGCGCGCCGGAGATGGCCAAGGATCTCCTGCGCAAGGCCAAGACCTGGGGCCTCGATGCCTACGGCATCTCGTTCCACGTCGGCAGCCAGCAGACCGACCTCGAGCAGTGGGACAAGGCGCTTGGCCAGGTCTCGCAGATGTTCTTCGCGCTGGCAGAAGAGGGCGTGGACCTGCGCATGGTCAACCTGGGCGGCGGCTTTCCGGCCCGTTATCGCGCCGAGGTCAGCAGCATCGAGGCCTATTGCGAGGCGGTCGGTCGTGCGTTGGTGCGCCATTTCGGCAACCGCATGCCGGAGGTCATCATCGAGCCGGGCCGTTCCATGGTGGGCGACGCCGGCGTGATCCAGAGCGAGGTCGTGCTGGTCTCGCGCAAGGCGGCCAACGACCGCAAGCGCTGGGTCTACCTCGACATCGGCAAGTTCAGTGGTCTCGCCGAGACCATGGACGAGAGCATCAAGTACCGCCTGCGGACCAGCCGAGACGGCACGCGCGTCGGTCCAGTGGTGCTGGCCGGCCCGACCTGCGACAGCGCCGACATTCTCTACGAGAAGACGGAGTACAAGCTGCCGCTGTCGCTCAAGCCCGGCGACAAGGTCGAGATTCTCTCGACCGGCGCCTACACGACGACCTACTCGTCGGTGGCCTTCAATGGCTTCGCGCCTTTGAAAGCGGTCTGCATCTAAGCTCAAATCTTCTCAAAAGGATCACCGACGGGGCCTTGAGAAAGGCCCCGTCGCCGTTTAACGACCGGAATCCCGTCGATCGGAGACGTAATCATGGCGAAGAAGACCGCGCGCAAGGCGACCCTCAGCAAGAAGTACCTTTCGTTCAAGGGCCGCATGGTCATGGTCGGCTTCGGCTCGATCGGCCAAGGCGTGCTGCCGTTGATCCTGCGCCATATCGGCATCAAGCCGTCCCAGATCACCATCATTGCCGAGGATCTGCGCGGTGGCATCCCCGAGGCCGAGCGCTATGGCGTCACCTTCATCGAGAAGCGGCTGACCAAGTCCAACTACCGCCAGATGCTGGAAGGCCGGCTGGGCAAGGGCGATTTCCTGGTCAATCTGTCGGTCGAGGTCGCCTCGACCGCGCTGGTCGAACTCTGCCAGAAGCAGGGCGCGCTCTACATCGACACCTGCATCGAGCCGTGGCCGGGCGGCTATTCCGATCCCTCGCTCTCGGTGTCGCGGCGCTCGAACTACGCGCTGCGCGACACCATGCTGAAGTTCAAGTCGAAGTACCGTGGCGGGCCGACGGCAGTGAGCGCCCACGGTGCCAACCCCGGCCTGGTCTCGCACTTCACCAAGCAGGCGATGATGAATCTCGCCCGCGACACCGGTCTCAAGACGGCGGTACCGACGACCCGTGAGGGCTGGGGCAAGCTCGCCCGCCGGCTCGGCGTCAAGGTGATACATGTCGCCGAGCGCGACACCCAGGTCTCGCCTGTTCCCAAGGAAGTGGGCGAGTTCGTCAACACCTGGTCGATCGACGGCTTCGTCTCGGAGGGCGGCCAGCCGGCCGAGATGGGCTGGGGCACCCACGAGAAGGCGCTGCCGCCCGACGGCGCGCGTCACAAGTTCGGCTGCGATGCCGCGATCTACCTGAACCGGCCTGGCCTGCTCACGCGCGTGCGCACCTGGACGCCGCTCGAGGGACCGTTCCACGGCTTCATCATCACGCACAACGAGTCGATCTCGATGGCCGACTACTTCACCGTCCGCGACGGCAAGAAGGTCGTGTACCGCCCGACAGTGCATTACGCCTATCACCCGTGCGATGCCGCGATCATGTCGATGCACGAGATCGCCGGAAAGAACCTCAAGCAGCAGAAGCGCCAGCGGCTGATGGTGGACGAGATCACCTCCGGCCGCGACGAGCTTGGCGTGCTGTTGATGGGCCACAAGAAGGGTGCCTACTGGTACGGCTCGCAGCTCGACATCCACGAGGCGCGCAAGCTCACGCCCTACAACAACGCGACCTCGATCCAGGTCTGTGCGCCGGTCCTGTCGGGCATCATCTGGGCGCTCGAGAATCCCGACCGCGGCCTCGTCGAGGCCGACGAGATGGATTTCGCGCGCAACCTCGAGATCTGCATGCCCTATCTCGGCCCGGTCGTCGGCAAGTACAGCGACTGGACGCCGCTCGATGGCCGTGGTGCGCTGTTCCCCGAGAACATCGACAAGGCGGACCCGTGGCAGTTCAAGAATTTCCGCGTAAGCTAAATTTCAATGTAAAAACAATGACTTAGACACCCATGAATGCGGGTGCCTAGGTTTTGCCTAGAACGCTGGTAAGTTGCACTGTTGCCTCGAATCGCGGTCAGCGTTGTAGTCCTCTGGGGCCTGTCGACCGGCATCATCAAGGACGCGGTCCGCGCCTACCGCCGCGCACGATACGACAGCAGTGCCCATGGCCCGGCCAATTTCAGGCCGCCCGGGTGATCACCGCCCGCTGCCCGCACTTGGACACTGACCGGGGTGTCGATCGAGCCCGCGACATGGCCGAGCACATGCTGGTCTATGTCGAGGCGCGGCACCGGGAATGGTTCTGGAAGGGCCTTGAGGGCGAGCACCACCTGCCGGTCTTCGCCAATCAAAAGTAGCGCGAAGGCACGTCGCCTCGCCCACCGTCACGAGGTCGCTTGCATTGCGGCAGCAACTTCCTATGTTGTGACTATGCGGGATCGCCCGCTACTGACCAATACGGGGATGCCCAATGTCGTCATTCGTCTTTCCGGACACTTCGAAGCTTGTCTTGCTTGCCGCCGAGATCATCTACGGCGACGCCGCCGATTGGATGCTGATGATGGCATCCGACCTTGGCGTGCGTACCGACACGATTAGTCAGTGGGCGAAAGCGCGCCGCACACCGCCGCGCGCTGTTATCGAGCAGCTGAAGACGATGCTGCATGAGAAGATGGCCAAAGGCGCCAAGTTCGCCGCTCAAATCGAGGCTGCGTTGCCGCGCATGGTCTGCCCGGAATGCTCGGCCAATCTCAAGGTCATTCAGTCGCCCAACGGCCGGACGATCGATTGTGAAAATGGTCATCACTTCATGGAAGAACCAGGCGCTCCGTTCGGTCCCTACGTCGAAAAGACCTTTGTGCTCGTGCCGGGCTTCGAGAGGCGCGGCTCCGTGGTTGTCGGGCGCAATCCGAACAGTATCATCTTCGTGCTGTCTCGCGAGGTCCTGCCAGCGGACCGTGACGCACTGCTCAAGAGCTTCAACGACTTTACCGACCGCCTTGGTTTGCAGAGGGGGCATGTCACTGCCAACGGCAGCCGCATGCGGGCGGTGCTTCGGGACAACTTGGTCGGACGGCAGCCGCGCGAGTTACGCGAATGGTTTGACAACGAATGCAATCGCATCGATGGCGAGAGCTAGGCCGTGCCATTCACCGCAATGTCCATTTTTATCGACGAGAGCAGCCAAACAGACAACCGATATCTCGTTCTGGGTGCTGTGATTGTGCCGGATGACCAGATCAGCGAGATCGAGAACGCACTTGCCGCAGTCCGACTACCTGAGCTCCCGCACGGCGAGTTAAAATGGGCGAAGGTCTCGAAATCTAAGATTGAGGCCTACCAACGCTATGTTGAGGCGTTCTTTCGCTTTCCCGATGCACATTTCCATTCGATCGTCGTCGACACGACGCAGATTAAGCATCAGGTCTTCAATGCTGGCGACCGAGATACCGGCTTCAACAAGGAAATTTATCAACTCGTGATGAAGTGCGGCCGCCTTTATCGCGAGCCGATTTTTCACGTTTATCCGGATCGCCGATCTACGCCCCACTCCACGACCGAGCTTCGCTCAATCATCAACCACGGCATGCACAAGAAGCTTGGACGTAGCCGCGAGTGGCCAGTGCGCAAGCTGCATTTCCGTGATTCGAAGAACACCCCCTGCCTGCACCTTGCCGATATTTTTGCTGGGGCAATTGCTTATCAGCACAATGGTCATGGCAACAAACCAGGCGCCAGCCCTGCCCGCAAACTACTGGCGGCACGCATTTTCGAACTGGCACAGGTGCGCAATCCGATTCTCGACACCAATATTGGAGGCAAGTTTACGATTTGGCATCGACTTTTGAGGAGTGGCGTCCCGCAGCCCTAGGAACCCGAAGGTTCTACCGCACGAGGCGGGTCTCCACCCTTAGGGTGGAGCTTCGGACTGCGGGATGTACATTATGTAGTTGATTTTACATGGAATCTCAAGGGGTTAACTAACCCCTTGGGAAGGTTGACCCTTTCGACTCTTCACCGAAATAATCCCGTCGTCTCACAAGTTCATTAGGCGTACAGGCCGCAAACCCGGCGGTGCTGCCAGCGTGCGCTGGTGAAGCCCATACGCACGGGGCGGCAACGGATCGAGCACCTGAGGACGCTGCACTGATGGATGCTGAAGCTCTCACTAAATGGAAAGCCTTGGCGGATAAGGTCCAGGGCATTGCGGTGGCGATGACCTCAATCTCATGGGCCTGATCTTCGACAAGAACGAGTACGGACTCGAAAAGATCGGGCGGCGCGACGAACTCAACGCACGGTACGCGACCATCATCGCGCAGAACCTCACACCCCTCATCATCGACTGTGGGGCACATTGTGGGATTGCGACCAAATTCTTCGCCGAAACCTATCCGCTGGCGCGCATCGTTGCCGTCGAGCCGGATGAAGACAATGTCGCCTTGGCACGCGAGACCAACAGCGGCGACAGGATTGCCGTCCTGTGCGCGGCGGTCGGGAATGCCGATGGAACCGGGAGCCTGGAACGCCAGGAGCGGAACTTTGCCCACCGGGTCAACAGTGCTGTCGGGGGTGAGACCAGGATCTTGTCGATCAACACGCTTCTCGATGATGAGCGCCGCACGGGTGCCCGGCCGTTCATCGTTAAGATCGTCATCGAAGGGTCCGAAGAAAACCTGTTTGCGGATAACACCGACTGGATCGACGCGTTTCCCCTGCTGATCATCGAGCTGCATGACGGGATGCTGCCGGGAGCGGCAAACGCCCGGAATTTCCTGCGCGAGATGGGCAAGCGCGATCGCGACTTTCTGTACCACGGCAAGAACATCTTCAGCCTTTCGAATACCCTGAGGTAATCGTCAGCCAGACGGTGACCTGACATAGTGCCCGGCCCATCGGCTGGCCTTAAGACGTATCCGCGCCAACAGCCGATTCGTGAGCGATGGTGGCCCCCCGATGGAGTGTTCCGGCGTCGGAGATGTCGTGGCCGGAATGCCGCCGATCTCCTCGCGGATTTGTTTCAGGTGCGCCAGGTAGGGGCCGTAGATATCGTTCCGGACCATGGCGGAAAAAGGCCCCAGGTAGGAGATGTTGCTGCCGAGAAAGACGTTCGGCTCGATCTCCTTCAATCCTGCAAAATGAAAGAAGATCAGCGGGAATTTTCCGTCGACCACGAATGTACCCTGGGCCCCCGGGGCGATCGTGTGCCGGCAGATGTTCCACGGCCCGACATTCGCGCCGGGATGCGTGACTTCGGTGACATTCGGAAACTTCAGGAAAATGTGGTCGAGATATTTCTGGTCGGCGAAGCGGTCGCCGTCGACGCAGCCGTAGCACCATTCGATGCAGCTGTTGCGCCACCACCGGGCCGCTTCGAGGCCCGTGGCGTCGGCCCGAAAGCTCACCCAGCCGACATTGAAGCGCCCGTACTTCTCGAGACGCTTGGCCCACCAGTGGTAGCGGTGCCCGACCAGTCCGATCGAGGCATTCGCGATCGCCTCGAAGATCGGCGCCGGGCTCGAGTAGAACATCAGGTCGGCATCGAGATAGGTCACGATGTCGCCGGGGTCGGCGGCCTCGAGAGCCGATGAGACGGTGCAGCCCGACAGCGTGAAGTAGTAGTCGCGGAGCGAGCGGTCGTCCTTGACGGCGAGCAGGTCGGGGTTCTCCCGCTCGAAGTCGGCGAGTGTCGTCCACGTCACGCCGGGTTCGTGCAATCGCGCGAGGACGCGCTCGCATTCCGGCGTGAGGCAAAGCACCGAGATCCGACAATCGGGATCGACGCGGCGCAGCGAACGGATCATCGCCAATCCACGATCGAGATACTGATGGTCGAAGTAGGTGCAGTAGCGATTCATTCAGAAAGACATAGGGCATTACCGCAGCCTGAGAAAGTTCAGGCGTTCCTGCGCTTTGTGATGGTCCGCTCACGCGTGCGTGAGAGGGTTTGACCCTGTCTCGCCCGGTTTCCGCCTATACCGGCACGAAGCGGGGGAGAGACCCATGACAGCATTCTTCGATACCTGGAGGGCCAGGCTCGATGCCTTTCCGCAACCGGTCCTTCAGCTCCTGATGCGTTTCAGCATCTTCTGGGTGTTCTGGCGCTCGGGCTCGCTCAAGGCCGGCAACATCGAACAGGCGATCGGCTTGTTCCGCGATGAATACAAGTTGCCACTCCTGCCGCCCGAGATTGCCGCTTACCTCGGAACGGCGGTCGAGTTGGCCGCTCCCTGCCTAATCCTGGTCGGGCTGTTCACGCGGCTGGCCGCCCTGTCGCTGATCGGGCTCACCCTCACCATTCAGTTCCTGGTCTACTGGAACGACTATCCCTCGCATCTGCTGTGGCTGGCGATCCTGGTCTTCATCCTGACGCGCGGGCCGGGGCCCTATTCCCTCGATGCGCTCCTCTTCAGGAAGCGTTGAGCGGCCAGCACTACGAAAGATACGTCGCCGACACGCCGCCATCGACGACCAGCGCATGGCCGTTGACGTAGGAGGCGGCCGGCGAGGCGAGGAAGAGGGCAGCGCCGGCGATCTCCGGCGGATCGGCCCAGCGCTTGGCGGGACAGCGCTCGCGCTGGCGCTCGCCGGTCGGCGAGGCGATCAGCTGGGCGTTGGTCTCGGTGGCGAAGAAGCCGGGCGACAGCGAATTCGACGTGATGCCCGTGGCGCCGAGCTCGGCTGCGAGCGCACGCGTGAGCGCCGCCAGCCCGCCCTTGGCGGCGACATACGAGACTGCGCCCGGCACGGCGAGGTCGGCCACGATCGAGGTGACCAGGATCAGCCGGCCCCAGCGCCGCTCGATCATGCCGGGGACCACCAGCTTGACCAGGGCATGGGCAGCATTGAGGTCGACGTCGATCAGGCGAGCGAAATCCTCGGTCGCGATGTCGGCGAAGGGCCGGCGATCGCGCTCGCCGACATTGTGGATCAGGATGTCGATCGGCCCCGAGGCGGCCACCTCCGCCGCCATCGCGGCGCGGTCGCCCATCTCGAAGGCCAGCGCGTCGCAGGCGACGCCTGCCCGGCGCAGCTCCTCCAGCCGGGGCGCGATCCGTTCCCGGGTACGGCCGTGCAGCAGGACCCGTGCGCCGGCCTCGGCCAGCGCCTTGGCCATCTCCCAGCCGAGGCCGCGCGCCGAGCCCGTGATCAGGGCGGTGCGTCCATCGAGGCGGAACTTGTCGGGAAAAGTCGACATGGGGTGGGACATTCGTCTATTGCGGCAGCCTGAGTTAGCGTTGGATTTGTTCATGCTGCAACTGCCTAAAGTCATCGGCCATCGCGGGGCGGCAGCCTATGCGCCGGAAAACACGCTGGCCTCGTTCCGCGAGGCCCGCCGGCGTGGCGCCACCTGGGTCGAGATCGATGTCAAGCTGACGCGCGATGGCGTGCCGATCGTGATGCACGATGCCTCGCTCAAGCGGACCATGGGGATCGACCGGCTGGTGGCGGAGATGTCGCGCGCCGAGCTGCCGGCCGATGTGCCGACGTTCGAGGAGGCGATCGCCTGCTTTGCCGAGCTTGGGCTGGGCTGCAATGTCGAGATCAAACCCTGCGAAGGCCGCGAGCAGGAAACCGCGCGGGTGACCGTCGAGACCCTGCGGCGGGCCTGGCCAGCGCGGCTGCCGCCGCCGCTGCTGTCGAGTTTCAAGGATGCGTCGCTGGAGGCGGCCCGGGAGGCGGCGCCCGAGTTCGCCCGCGCCATCCTGCTCGACGATATCCAGGACAACTGGCGGACGCGGACCGACGCGGTCGGAGCCGTGGGCGTCAATACCAGCGGCAAGCGGCTGACGGCGCCCCGGGCCGTCGAAATCCGCGCGGCGGGCTTTGCGCTCAGCGTCTACACCATCAACGACGGCGCCATCGCCAAGGCCCTGGTCGGCATGGGTGTGCACTGCATCATCACCGACGCGCCCGACGTCATCCTGGCCGCCCTCAATTAATAGGGCGTTTAGGGGTTGCCTTTGGTACACAGTCTTGGTCGACTGTCATCAGATCGCAACAAAACAGACACATCGCAGTCTTTGGACCCGTCGATACAACGACGGGACTTCACAGGGAGGTATTTGGACCATGACACGCATTCTGCTGTCCTCCGTCGCCGCGGCCGCCGTTCTGGCGAGCACACACGGCGCCGTCGCTCAGACCGAAATCCAGTTCTGGCATGCCATGGGTGGCAACCTGGGCGAAGCGGTTAACGCCCAGGTCGAGGGTTTCAACAAGTCACAGACCGAATACAAGGTGACGCTGGTCTACAAGGGCTCCTACACCGAGACCCTGACGGCCGCGATCGCGGCTTTCCGCGCCAAGCAGGCGCCGCACCTTGTGCAGGTCTTCGAAGTCGGCACCGCCAACATGATGGCCGCCAAGGGCGCGGTCTATCCCGTCTACCAGCTTATGGCCGACGCCAAGGAGCCGTTCGATCCCAAGGCCTTCGTCGGCCCGGTCACCGGCTACTACTCGACCACCGACGGCAAGCTTCTCTCGATGCCCTTCAACTCCTCGACGCCGGTGCTCTACTGGAACAAGGAGCTGCTGCAGAAGGCCGGGCTCGACCCGAACAAGCCGCCGACAACCTGGCCGGAGCTGGGCGAGATGGCCAAGAAGGCCGTCGCCGCCGGCGCCAAGTGCGGGTTCACGCCGCAGTGGCAGACCTGGACGATGATCGAGAACTTCGGCGCCTGGCACAACCTGCCGTACGCCACCAAGGACAACGGCTTCGGCGGCATCGACATCGAGCTCAAGTTCAACGACGCGCCGCGCGTCAAGCACATCGCGACGCTCGCCGAATGGAGCAAGGACAAGACGTTCGTCTACGGCGGCCGTGAGGGCAAGTCGACGACGCTGTTCAACGCCGGCGACTGTGCCTTCCATATCGCCTCGTCGGCCACGGCGTCGGCGATCGAGAAGGCGCTGGGCAAGGACAAGTTCGGCATTGGCATGATGCCCTACTGGCCCGACGTCATCGCCAAGCCGCAGAATTCGATCATCGGCGGCGCCACGCTGTGGGTGCTCCAGGGCAAGCCGGCGCCCGAATACAAGGGCGTCGCCAAGTTCCTGAGCTACCTGTCGAGCGGTCCGGTGCAGGCCAAGTGGCACCAGGAGACGGGCTACGTGCCCGTGAGCCTCGCCGCCGCCGAGATCACCGACAAGGACGGCTTCTACAAGACCAACCCTGGCCGTGACATCGCCGTGAAGGAGCTCACGCTCAACCCGCCGACGGCCAACTCCAAGGGCCTGCGCATCGGCAACTTCGTGCAGATCCGCGACATCGTCGATAGCGAACTCGAGAATGTGTGGTCGGGCAAGAAGGACGCCAAGACGGCGCTCGACGATGCCGTGAAAGCCGGCAACGAGCAGCTCAAGCGCTTCGAAGCCGCCAACAAGTAGGGCCATGAAGGAGCCCCCGCCCGCGAGGGTGGGGGCTTCGTCCTGCCGGCATGGAAAAGCGCGTCACCTTCAACGAGCGTTGGCTGCCCTACCTGCTGGTGGGGCCGCAGATCATCATCACGCTGGTCTTCTTCTTCTGGCCGTCGGGCCAGGCAATCTACCAGTCGGTGCTGATCGAGGATGCCTTCGGCGGCAATTCCAAGTTCGTCTACCTCGATAATTTCATCCGCCTCTTCAGCGACGCCAGCTATTACGCGTCGGCGCGGCTGACCGTGGTGTTCAGTTTCCTGGTCGCCGCCATCGGGCTCGCCCTCTCGCTGCTGCTGGCGGTGATGGCCGACCGCATCATCCGCGGCGCCACCGCCTACAAGGCCTTCCTGGTCTGGCCCTATGCCGTGGCGCCTGCCGTCGCCGGCGTCCTGTGGGGCTTCCTGTTCAATCCCTCGGTCGGCATCGTCGCCTGGATGCTGCAAGGCATCGGCATCGAGTTCAACTACGTGATCAACGGCAATCAGGCGCTGCTGCTGGTGGTCATCGCCGCGGTGTGGAACCAGATCAGCTACAATTTCCTTTTCTTCCTGGCCGGCCTGCAGTCGATCCCGAAGTCGCTGATCGAGGCCGCCGCCATCGACGGCGCCGGACCCGGCCGCCGCTTCTGGGACATCATCTTCCCGCTGCTCTCGCCTGTTGGGTTCTTCCTGCTGGTGGTCAACATCATCTACGCCTTCTTCGGCACCTTCGGCGTGGTCGACGCACTGACCAAGGGCGGGCCGGGCCACGCGACCAATATCCTGGTGTACAAGGTCTACAACGACGGCTTTCGCGGCCAGGACCTCGGCGGTTCCTCGGCCCAGTCGGTGATCCTGATGATCGTCGTCATCGCGCTCACGGTCGTGCAATTCCGCTTCATCGAGCGCCGGGTGCACTACTGATGCCCAAACTCTTCACATGGTAGAGAACCGGCCCTTCCTCACGGTGCTGAGCCATCTGGTCGTCCTGCTGGGCGTGATCGTCATCGCCTTCCCGGTCTGGATGACTTTCGTCGCCTCGACGCACAGCCAGCAGACCATGCTGCAGTCGCCGATCCCGCTGCTGCCCGGCCCCTACCTGTTCGAGAACTACACCAAGGTGCTGACCGAAGGTTACGGCCGCGTCGGCAGCACGGCGGTCTTAATGACGCTGACCAACAGCCTGATCATGGCGCTGGGCGTCGCCATCGGGAAGATCGCCATCTCGATCATCTCGGCCTTCGCCATCGTCTACTTCCGCTTTCCCGGCCGGATGTATTTCTTCTGGGCGATCTTCGTCACGCTCATGCTGCCGGTCGAGGTCCGCATCGTGCCGACCTACGGCGTGGTCGCCAATCTCGGCATGCTCGACAGCTACGGCGGCCTGATCATCCCGCTGATCGCCTCGGCCACCGCCACCTTCCTGTTCCGGCAGTTTTTCCTGAGCGTCCCCGACGAGCTCACCGAGGCCGCCCGCGTCGACGGCGCAAGCCCGATGCGCTTCTTCTGGGACATCCTGCTGCCGATGAGCCGGACCTCGATCGCGGCCCTGTTCGTCATCCAGTTCATCTACGGCTGGAACCAGTATCTGTGGCCGCTGCTCATCACCACCAAGGAAAGCTATTACACCGTGGTCATGACCGTCTCGCGCCAGGCCAACGTGGTCGATTCGGTGCCGAGCTGGAACCTGCTGATGGCCATGGCGATGCTCGCCATGCTGCCGCCGGTCCTGGTCGTGGTGTTCATGCAGCGCCAGTTCGTGCGCGGCCTTGTTGAAGTCGAGAAGTAGGAAGATGGGGAACTAGGCCATGGCGCAAGTCCACCTGCGCGGCGTCAAGAAGAGCTACGACAAGCTCGAGGTCATCCACGGCATCGACATGGAGATCGCCCACGGCGAGTTCATCGTCATCGTCGGCCCCTCGGGCTGCGGCAAGTCCACCCTGCTGCGCATGGTGGCGGGGCTGGAGCGGATCACCGGAGGCGAGGTGGCGATCGGGGACCGCGTGGTCAACGAGCTCGAGCCCAAGGACCGCGACATCGCCATGGTGTTCCAGAACTACGCGCTCTATCCGCACATGAGCGTGTACGAGAACATGGCCTATGGTCTGAAGATTCGCGGCCTGTCGAAGCCCGATATCGATCTCCGCGTGCAGAAGGCGGCCAAGATCCTCGAGCTGGGCACATTCCTTCAGCGCCGGCCGCGCCAGCTCTCGGGCGGCCAGCGCCAGCGCGTCGCGATGGGCCGTGCCATCGTGCGCGAGCCCGCGGTCTTCCTGTTCGACGAGCCGCTCTCCAATCTCGACGCCAAGCTGCGCGTGCAGATGCGGCTGGAGATCAAGCGCCTGCAGCGCGAACTCGACGTCACCTCGATCTACGTCACCCACGACCAGGTCGAGGCCATGACGCTCGCCGACCGGCTGATCGTGATGAATGCCGGTGTCGCCGACCAGATCGGCACGCCGATGGATGTCTACGACCGCCCAGCCTCGATCTTCGTCGCGGGCTTCATCGGCTCGCCATCGATGAATTTTCTCGCCGCCAAGGTATCGGCCGGCGGCAAGGCGGTGGAAATCGCCGGCCTCGGCATTTCCGGCGTAGCGCTGCCGCTGGCGCGGCCGACCTCGGCGCCCGCGGGCACGTCGATTGCGCTCGGCATCCGGCCCGAGCATCTGCTGCCGGCGCCGGATGGTCCGCTGGAATTCACCATCGAACTGGCCGAGCCGCTGGGCGCCGACACGTTGCTGCACGGCCATTTCGGCGACGCCCGCGAGCTGGTGACGGTGCGCCAGGGCGGCCACGTGCTGGCCAAATCCGGCGACAAGCGACGCTTCGCCGCCGATCCCGGCAACCTCCACCTGTTCGACTCGCAAAGCGGCAAGCGCATCGCCGACGCATAACGAACTCTTCAACTTGCAGGGGCGCGTGGTTTTCGCGATATCTTGGGCATGCCTGACTCAGACGAAGACCAATTCCTCGAAGGCCTGTTCGCCAACAACCGGAATTGGGCGAAGCAGATCGAGAAGCACAACCCCGGCTTCTTCGACAAGCTCGCCAAGCAACAGGCGCCGCGCGTGTTGTGGATCGGTTGCTCCGACAGCCGCGTCCCGGCCAACGAGATCATCGGCATGCTGCCGGGCGAGGTGTTCGTCCACCGCAACGTCGCCAACCAGGTCATGTTGGTCGATTTCAACTGCCTCGCCGTCCTGCAGTATGCCGTCGAGGCGTTGCGCGTGCGCCATGTCATCGTGTGCGGCCACTACGGCTGCGGCGGCGTGAAGGCCTCCTTGAAAAATCATGAGCTCGGCCTGCTCGACAACTGGCTGCACGGCATCAACGCGCTCGGCCGCCGCTACGAGGAGGCGATCACCGCGCTGCCCAACAAGGCCGGCCAGGTCGACGCGCTTTGCGAGATCAACGTCATCGAGCAGGTGCGCAACGTCTGCAAGACGTCGATCATCCGGCAGGCGTGGCGCTGCGGCCAGGAATGCACGGTCCACGGCTGGATCTACGGCATCCAGGACGGCCTGCTCCATGACCTCGACGTGAGCGTGAGCGAAGCCAAGGACGTCGAAGCGACGCTGGCCGCGGCACTCGCCGCGCCGCGGCTGGCGCACCGCTAGAGCGCCGCCTATATATCTCGGGTGCGAACTCACCTGAAACGTGCCGCGCTGATCGCGCTGGGCCGGTTCCGCGCGCTCCGGCGCGAGAACGTGCGTTTCCGCGGCGCCTTCGCCTCCTTCGACGAAGCGGTTGCCCATGTGCGCCCCGGCCTGCTGGCTGGCTACGACCATGACCGCGTCACACCTGTGTCCCGGGAGGTGATGCAGCAGGTGCCGCTCTGGGACTATCCGATCCTCTACTGGCTGAAACGGCTGGCGCCGGAGATCACGCGGCTGGTCGATGCGGGCGGCCATATCGGCGTGAAGTACCGCGGGTTCGGACGCTACCTCGAACTCGAACTCGTCGACTGGATCGTCTACGACCTGCCGGCGCAGGTGAAGGCCGGCCGGGCGCAAGTGCGGCCCCAGGACCGGACCTTGTCCTTCGTCGAGCGCATCGAGGAGGCGCCCGCGGCTGACGTCCTGCTGGCGTCGGGGCTCATGCCTTACCTCAACGAGCCGCTGACCGATCTGGTGCGCCGCATGCGCGTGCTGCCACGCTACATCCTGCTCAACAAGGTGGTCACGCGCGACGGCCCGACCGTGGTGACCTTGGAGAATTTCGGGGTGGCCGAGGTGCCCTATCACATCCGCAATGTCGACGAGGTGCCGACGGCGCTAGATATGCTCGGCTACGACATCATCGATAGCTGGACCATCGATTCGCTGGCGCACAGGATCCAGACCCATCCTGAGCTGGGCCACGCCACCTACCGCGGCTACGTTGCTCGCCTGAGGGCCTAGCTCAGCCGGACAGACTCTAAGCCGCTTCGCCCACTGGCCGGCTCTGCACCAGCTCATGCCCGGTAAAACTGCGGGTTCCGGGCGGCGCAGCTTTGAGCGACTCTTGAAGTCGGCCAGCAGTTCCTGCTGCGGCTGTGGAGGCGTTCGGCCAACTCGACCATGTCGACGCCAGCGGCATTGGCCTGGGCGAACCGGCCTGCATGGTGGCGCGTCGAGCGAAAAAGAAAGGGCAGGAAGCCGATGCCTCCCGCCCCTTTGTCTCTTTTTTGTCAGGCCGCGAGGTCGTCGCGGCGTATGCGCTCGATCTCGGCCTGGCTGGGCTTGTAGGCCGGCGCCGCCGGGTCGAAGGTCTTCCAGCCGCTCTTGCGATAGTCGGCACCGCGCGTGACCGGATCGATCGGCTTGTAGCGCTCGAGGAGACCCTGGATGCGGGCCGCATCGCCGTCGGGCACGCGCACGCTCACGAGCGTGCCGCCGCGGCGGACCGACTCGGAATAGACGTGCGCATGTTCCTCGGGAATGCCCGAGCCGATCAGGGCGCCCACGATACCGCCGGTGGCCGCGCCCGCCGCCGCGCCGACGGCAAGCGCCGCCAGCCAGCCCGCGGCCACGACCGGACCGAGGCCCGGGATGGCCAGCAAGCCGAGGCCGGCCAGGAGACCCGCGCCGCCGCCGACCACACCACCGATGCCGGCGCCGGTGCCGGCGCCTTCGGAGGCCTTGGAGGCGTCATCGACGTCGGCGTACTGGTCGCTCACGTGTTTGTTGGCCACGATGCTGACGTCGGCCGACGGGATGCCCGCTGCTTCGACATCGCTGACCGCGTTCCGGGCCTGCGCGTAGGTGTCGTACACTCGGCTGATGGTCTTCATGATCTGATCCTTTGACTCGTTGAGGGATTTGTTTACGGCGCGGCCGTGAAGACGACGTTGCCCTTGTAGTCGACGGCAACCTTGCTGGTCTTGCCGTCCATCGTGGAGGTGCCGCGCCAGATGCCGTCGGCATCCTTGGTCAGGCCGGTGACGCTGGTGGCGCCCCAGGCGGTGGCGCGGTCCTTGGCCTGGCCTTCGGTGAAGCTGTTCGAGCCCTTGAGCGGCGCGCCGGCATCGAGCTTGGGCACGGCATAGACATCGGCCTTGCAGGCCTCGACGAAGGCCGCCTGCGTGATCTTGCCGTCGGCCGGGGCCTTTGCGTCACGCACGCGCATCGCCGCGGCATAGCGCATTGACTCGGTGTCGGAGAGCGTGCCGTCCTTGTTGACGTCGGCCTTCGTCCACATCGCGGTGCATTCGGCGTCGGTGGCCGCATAGGCTGGCACTGCCGCACAGGTCGCCACCACTACAGCGGCCAGAAGCAATTTCTTCATGATTCCTACCTTGGGGAGTTTAATCGCGGCGCGTCGGGTCGAAGCGCCTTGCAGTTAAACAGCCGAGATCGAATCGAGTTGCGTCGGGAAAGAGACGATGCGCGATGAGGTGTTACCCGCCCAGGCTGTCCGGCTCGGGGACCGCTCGGGCCGGCTTTTCGCCGTCGATCGTTCGGGGATGCCGGTGATGCAGGAAGGCAGCGAGCTGCTCGCGGGTGCCCGAGCCAGACAATCGCACGGCCGACTCGAACAGTTCTTGCTGCACCCTGGGCGGCAGGTCTCCCCAAACGGCAGTGACCGCGCGTCCGAGAGCTGTCGTTAGTGCTTCGGAGTTCATTCAGTCCCCCTCTGCAAACTATGGATCAGCCTGGACCCCTGGCAGCACCATGATCAAGGATTGAATTCAAGATCGATTGGTTTCAGGCCGCAGCGCAAAGACGAGCATCCGCTCACTTCACTATCCATGACCTATGATTATAGTCATCAGTGCTGCGACCGGGCCAAGTCCCATCGAGGCCGATGCCCTGCGTCGGGCGCAGGAGACAAGTGGCACCTTGCGGTCGCTGCTATTGCGCCATCTCCATGTTTTCATGGTTCAAGCTAGTCAAACAGCCTCGACCAATGGGCACGCCCCTATGACGGAGCGGCTCGCCCGGTGGATTCTGATGTCGCACGACCGCTTCGAAGGCGACGACCTCGTGGTCACCCATGAGTTCATCTCATTGATGCTGGGCGTCCGGCGGCAGGGAGTGACGGAGGCACTGCACGCGACGTGATCAGACTGTGACAAAGGCAATGGTGGAGGGTTTGTCCGGCTCAGGACCCTTGCGCGGGGGCATCGCCGATTTATTTTAGCACGTCACTACCCTTAAACTTGCCCCTTAACTTGCAGCGGAATCTGAACGCCCCTCAGGCGGTCGCGCCCCGGAGGCCACGTGGCTTGTGGCCCTTCAAGTCTTCGTTATGGCTGCCGGAAATGTCCGCACCGCCATCGTCACGTATAGCATAGATCGGAGGCAACATTGATGTCTGACCAAGGAGAACGTCCCAAGCCGGCAAAGACGAAGGTCGCGCTCTCCCACGACGACAACGTGCTTCCACCCGCCCGGGCTGCTGCCCAGGCACAACGCGAGGCCGAGCTATTGAAGCTGCTCAACCCCACGGCCGTCCTCGAAAAAATCAAGAACAAGCCTGGTCGCTAGCGCCTCACCTGCACCGATCGCGACGATGTGCGTTTGACAACGCACGCCGGCGGGGATGGTCCCGTAGACGTTGGCGAAAAGGTGCTTGGCGGCGCGTCCGGCGCCGAGGGACGCATGGCCCGGCAGCGGACAGGGAGCCATGATCGCGGCTCGGCGTTGAATCCACGCATGCCCCTGCTCTCCTGGTCCACCTTTGTCGCGCGACATCCCGCGAGTCACCTGGTCATTGCCAGCCTGCCGGCCGACAGCGCCGAGATCGGGACGACCCTCGTCAGAAATCTCAAGGGCCAGATCGGCTTGTTCATCGGTCGGCTCGACATCGCGGGTGCTTACGCCCTGACGATCATGCGCTCGGAAGGTACCGCCGAAATTCTTGTCGGCTTCGAAAGCCGCGCCGACGCCGACGCGCTGGCTGGTGCCGTCCAGGCGAAAAAAACGGGGCGATTTCCGGAGTGGGCAAGCCGAAAGCTTTTTGTGCTTGATGAAGCTCAGTCCTTCGCGCAGTCGACGACGAAATCAGTTGAGTGATCGCGCTGAACCGCAATCTCGGGATTTTCCGCCGCGGTGGGTGCTGGCAGTGCAGGCAATCTCAAACTTGCAAGTTCAGCAGGTTTTGAGCTATATTCCTGCTATCGTTGCGACGACGTGCGTCATGCGCCGGCCGCCCGGTCCACTTGCCCGGAGCGGCCTTTTCCGTGCCCGGTGGCAGCCTGAATTTTCAGACAGGTCCGCGATTCCGGCCTGCGTTGAAAAGAATCGTCCGGTTCAGGCAGGCCGGCGATTTTCGAATTTCCGGACAGACACATCTCGGACAACTCGTGTCCGTAAAGTCGCCCGCTCAGCGGTGCGGCTGGCGGCGGTAGTGGTCGGCCAGCGCGTCGTTGCCGAAGTCGGCGGAGAGATCACGCCACACCGTGTGGATGTGGTTGGCGCCGTTCTGGGTGTTGTCGTGCTCGATCACGGTGGCGGGCCCGTGGACGCGGAAATAATGCGCCTCGCCTTGGGTGAGCGAGCCCGCCCAGGCGAAGCGGAAGGCAGCGATCCCCTGGTCCATCACGCGCTTCTTTTGCGCCGCCACGAGGTCGGGCGCCAGGGTGCCCAGTAAACGGTCCATCAGCGTCTCGACCAGGGCGCGTTGGGCGCCGCTCATCTGGCCGAGTTCCAGGCCGCGCGGCTGGCCGAGGTCGCGCTCGCGCTGCGGGCTGGCCACGATCTCGCCGAACGAGCGGTCGGCGATGATCGCCGTCTGTCGCTGCTGTGCGGTGAGGCCGGCCATGATCTGGCGGGCGAGATCCTCCGAGGTGCCCAGCAGGCGGAAGCCGCGGTTGGGACCATCGCGCACGGTGGCCGGATGGGCGCCGACGAAGAAAGGCGTCACGGCGACGTGGCCGGCCGCCGGCAAGGTCACGTTCAGCGACAGGTGATGGCCCTCGAAGCGCCAGCCCCAGGGGAAGCGGCCGGGCGTGCCGAAGACCGAGACGTAGTAGCGGGCGGGGTCGCGGAAACTGCCCTGCTGCTCGCGCAGCACGCCTTCGAGCAGGCGGACGCCATCGAGAAGTTTCAGGCCCTCGTCGTTCAGCACCGTGGCGAAGAGTGCGCGGGCGGCGGCGGACTGTGCCGGCTGCATTTCGGCCAGGGCGAGGCCGGAACGGTTGCGTGGGATGTAGTGCCAGTCGATCCGGTTGTCGGCCTCGAAGGCGATCAGCGCCCGTAGGCGCTGGGCGGTGTCGAGCGAGGCCAGGAACCGGTTGGCCGCCTCGGCGATGCGCTGGGCGGCATCGATGGTCTGGGCGCTGGCAGCGCCGAACGGCAGCAGGGTTGCCGCCGCAAGAACGGCCCGCCGTGTCGGCGGGCCGTGATGGTGGTGCTCTTCGTCGGGTGGGTGCCAGCCGTCGTGCGGCATGGCGCGTGCTTAGGTCGAGGTCCTGGGATACTTCATCGAGCAGCCATAGGCCTTGGTCGAAGCCTCGGTCACTGGCTTGCCGGCCAGTACCTCGTCCAGCGCGAGGCGGACGTATTGCTTGGCCTTGGGGACGTCGCTGACGCTCGATGAGGAGATCGAGTCGATGCCGCCCTTGTAGACCAGCACGCCCTTGGCATCGATGATGTACATGTGCGGCGTCACGGTGGCGCCATAGGCGCGCGCGATCTTGCTTTGCGGATCGATCAGCACGGCGGCAGGTGCTGCATCGCGGCTCCTGGTGAGCTCGTTGGCCTGGGCCGGCGTCACGGCACCCTGCTCACCGGCGGCGTTCGACGCCGTGGTCAGCCAGACCACGCCCTTGGCCGCGGCCTCGCGCTGCTGGTCCTGCATGTTCTTGGAGTTGTAGTGCTTGCGCACGTAGGGGCAGTCGTGATTCGTCGTCTCGAGCACGACGACCTTGCCCTTGAGGTCGGCCAGCGACCAGCTCTTGCCGTTGCTGTCGACGGCGGTGAACAGCGGCGCCGGCTTGCCGACATCGGGGCTGGTGGTGGCGAACGCGGCGGCGGGGGCCAGCGCGAGGGCGGCACCCCCTGCCGTTAGGCCCAGCATGAGGGACCGACGGGGAACGCTGAAATTCGACATGTTCGCCTCCTAGCGCTTGGCTTGCTGAATGGAAGACAGTTCCGACAGTATCATGGCCTCGGTGAGGACTTGCGGCAGAATCTTCGGCCGGTCGGCACCCGGCGCCCAGAAGAGATAGAGCGGCACCCCGGCCCGGCCCACTTCCTTGAGGACCCCCGTGATCTCGTCGTCGCGGTTGGTCCAGTCGCCCTTGAGTTTTATGACTCCCGCATGTTCGAATGCCTTCTTCGTGGCCGCAGTCTCGAGGGCGACACGCTCGTTCACCAGGCAAGTAATGCACCAGGCGGCGGTGAAATCGACGAACACCGGCTTGCCGGCCGCCACCGCCTCGGCCATGCGGGCGCGCGAAAAGCGCTCCCAACCCTCGAAATTGACACCAGACGTCTGCCTGCCCGACGCAGAGGCGGCAGTCGCCGGCGCGTCGTCGAGCTTCAGCGTGGCGGCGAAGGCCAGCAGGACCGCGGCTGCCGCAACACCCCGGCGTACCCAGGTGCCCAGGGAAGCGCCACCGCCCAGCCGCAGCAGCCAGATGGCGAAGGCGATCAGGATCATGCCGCCCAAGGCGTAGAGCACGCCGTCCGACCCGGTCTGTTGTGTGAGCACCCAGATCATCCAGACAGCCGAGGCGTACATCGGGAAGGCGAGGAACTGGCGCAGCCGGTCCATCCAGGCGCCGGGCCGCGGCAACAGCCGCTGCAGGGCAGGGGTCATCGACAGCATCAGATAGGGCAGCGCGAGACCAAGACCCATCGCCAGCAGCACGGCCACGGTCGCGGGGGCGGGCTGGCTGAGCGCAAAGCCCAGGGCCGCGGCCATGAACGGCGCGGTGCAGGGCGTGGCCACGATCACCGCCAGCACGCCGGTGAAGAAGGCGCCCGTCGTGCCGCCGCGCGCGACAAGGCCCTGGCCGACGCCGGCCAGGCGGCCGCCGAACTCGAACACGCCCGAAAGGTTGAGGCCGACGATGAAGAACAGATAGGCGATCAGCAGCGAGAAGACCGGCGACTGGAACTGAAAGCCCCAGGCGACGTCGCCGGCGCTTGCGCGGATCGCCACCACGATCGCGGCCATGGCGGCGAACGAGACCAGCACGCCCGCGGTGTAGGCAAGCCCGTCGCGCCGCATCTCGCTCTGTTCGTGGCCAGCGAGGCGCGCGAAGGCCGCGGCTTTCATGGCGAGCACCGGAAAGACGCAGGGCATCAGGTTCAGGATCAGGCCGCCCAGCAGCGCGAACAGCAGCGCCTGCACGAGTGAAAGCTGCTCACCTGTCGCCAGGCCCTGGAGCGACGCCGGCGCGGGCACGAATGCCGGATCGAGCTTGGCCGACACATCGAAGGCCTGCTTCACGGTGCCGTCGGCCGTCTTCTCGGTGAGCACCAGGGTGCCGGCGAGACGCTCGGGCATCGCCGTCTTGGCCTCGCCCTTGCGGAGCGGGATGCGGATGCCCTCGGCCGTCACGCTGGCCGTCTGCTTGGCCATGGTGGCGACGGCGCCCCATTCGGCGGGGAAAAAATAAATGTCGCTGATCGTGTCGGGCTTCAGGCCCTTGGCTTCGACGATCAGCGTGGGGTCACCCGACTTGGCGACGCCGTAGCGCGCGGACCACGGGCTTTGCGTCGGCACGCGGCGCCGCGCCGTCTCGAACAGCGTGCGCACCGCAGGCGGTGCTGGCGTGGCGGCGGCGCCCGACGGCAGCGTGAGCTCGAACTTGCCCTCTTCGGGGATGCAGACATCCTCGCACACCAGCCAGTTGGCCTCGGCCGCGATCTTCAGGGCTCCCGCGAAATCCGCCGGCGGCGTGATGCGCACCAGCAACATCGCCTCGTCCTTGAAGCCGTAGTTGGTGACGCCGCCGATATCGAACAGGGTGGGCGTGGGCCACACGATGGCGTCGGCCTTGGCGCCCGGCGGCAGGGTCCAGGCGATCTCGGTCGGCAGGCCGGATTCACCCGGGTTCTTCCAGTAGGTGTGCCACTTCGGCCGGATGGTCTGGCGCAGCCCGACCCAGAACGGCTCGCCCGCCTTCACCGTCGCTGCGTCGGACACGAGTTCGGCCCGCACGTTGTCGGTCTGGACGACCGACGGTTGGGCGAAAGCAGGGCCCGCGAGGAGCAACACGAGCAGAAGGGCGAGGAAACGCGGCATCGGAGTCAATTAAGTGACCCCAGCCCGTGGCGCTTGCAAGGCAATCCCGATCAAGGCGGCGTGATATTTTACCCATGTGGTAAGGTCTTGGTGTCATTGGGGAAATAATCATGTTGCGTTTGGATGACCGGCGCCTGCTCGGCGCCCTGGACGAACTGGCCGGGATCGGCGCCATCGAAGGCGGCGGCTGCGCGCGCCTGGCGCTGAGCGATGAGGACAAGGCCGGGCGCGACTTGGTCGCGGGCTGGATGAAGGCGGCGGGCCTCGATGTCCGGATCGACGCCATCGGCAATGTGATCGGGCTCCGCGCCGGAACTGAGAACCTGGCGCCGATCATGACCGGCAGCCACATCGACACCGTGCGTACCGGCGGCCGCTACGACGGCAACTATGGTGTCCTGGCGGGGCTCGAAGTCGTGCGGGCCCTGAACGAGGCCAAGGTGGTCACGCGCCGGCCGATTGCCGTCGCCTTCTTCACCAATGAGGAGGGCGCGCGCTTCCAGCCCGACATGATGGGCAGCCTGGTCGATGCCGGCGGCATTGGCCTCAATGAAGCGGATGCGGCGGTCGACAAGGAGGGCGTCTCGGTCGGCGATGAGCTGCGCCGTATCGGCTATCTCGGGCCGCACAAGCCGGGCGCG
>CAMARK010000013.1 GCA_945860205.1 Reyranella massiliensis 521
ATGTTCAAGCAGCTGACCGGCACCGACATGGTGCACGTGCCCTACAAGGGCAGCGCGCCGGCGCTGCAGGACCTGCTCTCGGGCGCAACCCAGATCATGTTCGACAACATGCCGAGCGCCTGGCCGCACGTGCAGGCAGGCAAGCTCCGGGCGCTGGGCGTCACCAGCAAGAGCCGCAACAAGGCCGCGCCCGACGTGCCGGCGATCGACGAGTTCGTGCCGGGCTATGTGGTCGAGGTCTGGATGGGCTTCGGCGGCCCGGCCGGCGTGCCCGCCCCGATCGTCGAGAGGCTGGCGGCGGCCGGCACCAAGGCAATCGAGGATCCCGCCGTGCAGGCCAAGCTCGCCGCGCTGGGCGCCGATGCCTGGCCGATGACGCCCAAGACACTGGGCGAGCGAGTCGTGAGCGAGCTCAAGGTCTGGGCGCCCATCGTCAAGGCCTCGGGCGCCAAGGTCGACGGCTGAATCGAGACGGCCGGGGGCATTTTACGATGACGACGATCTTCAGTGCCCGCCGTATCCTCACTATGAACCCAAGCCGGCCCGAGGCCACGCACGTCGCGGTGCGCGACGGGCGCATCCTGGGGGTCGGGCTGCTCGCTGAGCTCACGGGCTGGGGCCCACACACGCTCGACACGCGCTTCGCCGACAAGGTGCTGATGCCGGGTCTGGTCGAGGGCCATTGCCACGTGAGCGAAGGCACGCTCTGGCGCTACCACTATCTCGGCCGCTTCGACCGCATGGATCCCGACGGCAAGGTCTGGCCCGGCGCCGCCTCGGTCGAGGAGGCCGTGGCGCGGCTGCAGGCGGGCGAGGCGCGCATGGGTGCTTCGACTGAGCCGCTATCGGGCTGGGGCCTCGATCCGATCTATTACGGCGAGCGGCGGGTCACGCGGCAGGACTTCGACAAGGTTTCCACGACGCGGGCCATCGGCGTGATGCATGCGAGCGGCCACATCTTCAACGTCAACAGCCACGCGCTCGAGCTGGCGGGTTTGCTGCGCCCCGGCGTCAATCATCCCGGCGTGCCGCTGGGTGCGGACGGTTTGCCGACCGGCGAGCTGAAGGGCCCCGACGCGATGACCTTGGTGGGCAATCACATCGGCTTCGACCGCGAGGTGCTGGCCAACGACGAGCCCGGCCTGCGCCAGTTCGCGAGGCTCTGCGTCCGCCAGGGCGTGACCACGGCGACCGATCTCGCCAACCTGCTGCCAGACGATGCCGTCGCCATGATGGTGCGCGTCACCGGCGAGGCCACGTTCCCCGTGCGCATCATGCCGTTCCGCCGCTTCCAGGGCATCACCGCCCAGCAGGCGGTCAAGCATGTGCTGGCCTTGCGCGAAAAGTCGACGGCGATGCTGCGCCTCGGCCAGATAAAACTGTTCGTCGACGGCTCGATCCAGGGTTTCTCCGCGCGGCTGCGCTGGCCGGGCTACTACAACGGCGCGCCCAACGGGCTCTGGTACACGCCGCCCGAGGCGATCCGCGATCTCTATCGGCTGGCGTTGGAAGCCGGCGTGCTCGTGCACAGCCACACCAACGGCGACCAGGCGAGCGAGATGGCGCTCGACTGTCTCGAAGGGGCGCTGCAAGGCGAGCCGGCGCGCGACCATCGCTTCACCTTGCAACATTGCCAGCTGGCCGACGCGGCGCAGTTCCGGCGCATGAAGGCGCTGGGCATGTGCGTGAACCTGTTCCCCAACCATCACTTCTATTGGGGCGACCAGCATTACGCCACGACGGTAGGCCCGGAACGGGCGATGCGCATGAACGCTTGTGCCACGGCACTCAGCGTGGGCGTGCCGATGGCCATCCATTCCGATGCACCAGTGACCCCGCTGGGGCCGCTGTTCACCGCCTGGGCTGCCGTCAACCGGCGCACGGCATCGGGCAAGGTGCTCGGCACCACGGAATGCATCGGCGTCGCCGATGCGCTCCGCACCATCACCTTGGGCGCGGCCTACACGCTCAGGCTCGACGGCGAGATCGGTTCGATCGAGGTGGGCAAGCGCGCCGACTTCGCGGTGCTGGAAGACGATCCGCTGGAGATCGGCGCGGAGCGACTGAAGGACGTGCGCATCTGGGGCGCGGTGCAGGGCGGCCGAGTCTTCGCCGCTGCAGACGTGTGAGCGTCGCCGTCACCGTGATTGGCGGCTACCTGGGCGCCGGCAAGACGACCCTGGTCAATCATCTGCTGCGCGCCGCCGATGGGCTCCGCCTCGCCGTCCTCGTGAACGATTTCGGCGCGTTGCCGATCGACCGTGACCTCATCGTCGGCAGCGACGGCGACACGCTCGAAATCTCCGGCGGCTGCATCTGCTGCAGCTACGGCAGCGATCTCATGGAGGCGCTGCTCGATCTGCCGAGGCGGCGACCCGGCATCGACCGCGTGCTGATCGAAACCTCGGGCGTGGCGCTGCCGGGCATGGTGGCAAGCGCCGTCGGCCTGCTGCAGGATTACGCGCTCGACGGCACCGTCGTGCTGGCCGATGCCGAGACGGTGCGCCGCCAAGCGGCCGACGCCTATATCGGCGACACGATCACCCGCCAGCTCGCCGCCGCCGACTTGGTGATTCTCAATCGCTGCGACCTGGTGAGCGACGCGGTGCGCGATGAGACCGTGCAGTGGGTGGAGGCCGAGGCTCCCAACGGCCGCGTGGTTCCGGCGGAGCGTTGTGCCGTGCCGGCCGAGCTGGTGCTTGGGCTGCGCAGTGGGGGCGACCGCGCATCGAATACCTTGCGCACACCGGGTGGAGTCGCGGCCTCGCTGCTCTACGAGTCGGTCGAGCTCAGGCCCGACGGCGCCGTCGACGTCGAGCGATTGGCCCGTGCCCTGACGGCGCTTGGCTCGGGCGTGCTGCGGGCCAAGGGCTTCTTGCGGGACAAGGAGGGCCGGCGGGTGATCCTGCAAGTCGTCGGCCGCCGCTTCGAAATCACCGACGCGCCCGCCGATGCGACGTCGGGCACGCTGGTGGTGATCGGGCTGCGCGGCCAGCTCGACCCCGCAGCCTACTTGAGTTCGTAGCTGTCGATCAGCCACGGCTCGTTCTTGGCCGCGTCGATCCATTCCTTGGTCGCCGGATGGGCCAGCACTGCCGTGGCATAGGCCTCGGAATCGGCATCCAGCGTCACGCCGTAGGTTCGGAAGCGGGTGACCACCGGCGCATACATGGCATCGGCGGCACCGAAGCTGCCGAACAGGAAGCCGTCGTCCTTGGGTGCGGCGCCGGCGAAGCGCTTGCGGCAGTCGCGCCAGATAGAAGTGACGCGCTCGATGTCGGCGCGAACGCCAGGCGTCATGCCCTTGCCGGGAAAGGAGGCGCGGATGTTCATTGGCATGTTGTTGCGCAGGTCCATGAAGCCAGCGTGCATCTCGGTCGAGATCGAGCGCGCATGGGCGCGGGCTGCCACGGCGGCCGGCCAGAAGCCCGCCTCGGGCTTGAGGTCGTTGAGGTATTCCGCGATGGCGAGCGACTCCCAGATGGCGAGGCCGCGATGCAGCAGCACCGGCACGCGGCCCGACGGCGAATGCTTGCGGATCGCGGCCTGCGTCTCGGGCCGGTCGAGCGGAATCACGATCTCCTCGACGTCGATGCCGGCGATGCGGACCATCAGGCCGCCCCGCATCGACCACGACGAGTAGTTCTTGTTGCCGACCACCAGCGTGAAATCCGCCATACGCCCTCCTTGCCAGCCGTGCAGTTTGACCGGCACTCTCGAACAAGTGAATTACAGATTGGTGAGCATGGCCATGTCGCTGCCCTTCGTCGACCGCTCTTCTTCTTCGCTTCCTGTGCAGTTTGTCACGCAACCCAAGTGGAAGTCGTGGTTGAAGGAACAGTCCGCGGCGCGGCGCGGCTGGATCGATTCGACCGGCGTGTCGGGCAGTGCCGGCGATATCGTCGTGCTGCCGGGACGCGACGGCAAGGCGTCGGGCGCGGTGCTGGTCGTTCCGGCCACACCGACTCTATGGGATTTCGGCGGTCTCGCGACTCGGCTGCCGGCGGGCACGTGGAAGTTCGTGTCCGACTCGGCGCCCGTGCCGATGACCGATGCGATGGTGGCGATCGGACTCGGGACCTGGACGTTCGATCGCTACAAGGCGAAGAAGTCGAAGCAGGGGCCGCGCTTCGTCTGGCCGGAGAGCGCCGACAAGGCGCGGGCGACGACGATGATCGAGGCGATTTCGCTGGCGCGCGATCTCATCACCACGCCGTCGTCGGATATGGGGCCGGCCGAGCTGGCTTCGGCGGTGCAGGAGGTGGGCAAGGCACACAAGGCCAGGATCAAGGTGATCGTGGGCGACGATCTCCTGAAGCAGAATTATCCGATGGTGCATGCGGTGGGCCGCGCCAGCACGCGGGCGCCCAGGTTGATCGACCTGGTGTGGGGTAAGGAGAGCGATCCCAAGGTCACGCTCGTGGGCAAGGGCGTGTGCTTCGACACCGGCGGCCTCGATCTAAAACCGGCGACCGGCATGCTCAACATGAAGAAGGACATGGGCGGCGCGGCCACGGTGCTGGCGGTCGCCGCGATGGTGATGGCGGCCAAACTGCCGGTGCGGCTCAGGCTGTTGATCCCGGCGGTCGAGAACAGCGTGTCGGGCAACGCCTTCCGGCCGCTCGACGTGGTGCCGACGCGCAAGGGGCTTTCGGTCGAGATCGGCAACACCGATGCCGAGGGGCGGTTGATCCTGTGCGATGCGTTGCATGAGGGGGCGTCGGAAAAGCCTACCATGATGATCGATTGCGCGACGCTCACGGGCGCGGCGCGGGTCGCGCTCGGCACCGAGCTGCCGGCCTTGTTCTGCAACAACGATGAATTGGCCGACGGGCTGCTGGCGGCGGGCCAGGCGGTGACGGACCCAATGTGGCGGATGCCGTTGTTTGCCGGGTACAAGCGCCTGCTCGACAGCCGGGTCGCCGACCTCAACAACGTGTCGGCGGGCGGCCTCGGCGGCGCCATCACGGCGGCGCTTTACCTGCAGGCGTTCGTGCCCGACGACGTGCCGTGGGCGCATTTCGACATGGGTGCCTGGAACGGTTCCAGCCGTCCGGGACGTCCCGAGGGCGGCGAGGCGCAGGCCGCGCGCGCCATCTTCGCCACCATCGAAAAGCGGATCAGTAGCCGGACTTAGGGTCCACCGTATTGATCAGCGGCTTGCCGGCGCGGACGTTCCTGATGTTCTCGATCACGCCGGGCGAGGCGGTGCGCGGGTTGGTGGCGCCGGCGACATGCGGCGTCACCTGGACCTTGGGATGTGTCCAGTAGCGATGCTCCTGAGGCAGCGGCTCCTGGTTGAAAACGTCGAGCGCCGCGCCGCTCAAATGTCCTGAGTCCAGCGCGGCCAGCAGCGCCTCGTCCACGACATGGCCGCCGCGCGCCATGTTGATGAGATAGGCGCCCCTCGGCAGCGCCGCGAAGAGCTTGGCATCGAGCAGCCCCTTGGTGTCGCGCGTGAGCGGCAGCACGTTGACCAGGATGTCGCTTTGCGCCAGCACGCGGGCGAGGCCATCCGGACCGTGGAACGTTTCTATGCCGGGCAGCGACTTCTTGGTCCGGCTCCAGCCGGCCGTCGGGAAGCCCAGGGCGGCAAACTTCTTCGCCGTGTCCTGGCCGATCGTGCCGAGACCCAGGATGCCGATGCGGCGGTGGAGGGTGTCGACGAAGTCCTCCACCTTCCACTGCTTCGCGCGCTGGCTGGCGGCATACTTGTCGATGTCGCGATGGTGGCGGAGCGCCCAGTAGAGGGCGTACTCGCTCATCTGGCCCACCAGCCCGTCGTCCATGATGCGCACGATCGGCACGCCCTCGGGCAACTTGTCGTCGGCCAGCAGATGGTCGACGCCCATGCCCAGCGAGACGATCAGTTTCACGTTGGGAAAGGAGGCGATCAGCCCGGCTGGCGGCTTCCAGGCCAGCACCACTTCGATGCCGGCCTTGTCGCCCAGATTGTCGAGGGTGCGGAAATCGATCGGCCCGAGGGCCGCTTCGAGAGCTTTCTTCCAGAGGACGCCGTCGGTGTCGCGGCTGATGTAGGCAATGGCTTCAGGCATGGCGTGTCCGGAACAGGTAATGCTGCAGGGCCCAGGCGACCGCCGCCAGGCCAATGCCGACCAAGTCGGTGATCGTGCCCGGCGTGATAAGGCAGATCGCGGCCGCGGCCAAGACCACGCGTGGCACCGGCGACAGCGCCTCGGTGAACCAGCCTTCGGTCGCACAGGCCAGCAGCCAGACACCGACGGCGGCGCTGGTGAAGACGTGGGCGATCTCCCAGAAGCTGCCCTGACCCAGCAGTACCGGGCTGTAGAAGAACATGAAGGGCACCAGGAAGGTGGCCAGCCCCATCTTCACGGCGATCCACGACGTCTTCCACGGATCGCCGCGCGCCATGCCGGCGGCGGCAAACGACGCCACCGCGACCGGCGGCGTGATCGCCGACAGGACGGCGAAGTAGAAGATGAACATGTGGGCGACGAGCTTCGGCACGCCGATCTGCTGCAGGCCGGGCGCCACCACGGCGGCGGCGATGGCGTAGGCCGCCGTGGTCGGCATGCCCATGCCGAGGATGGTGACGATGATCATGGTGAAGACCATCGCCATGAGCTGGTTCTGGCCGGCGATCGCCTGCATGATCTGAGCGAAGCGGCCCCCGACGCCGGTGAGTGCGATCACGCCGACGATGATGCCGGCGGCGGCGCAGACGGCCACGAGCTGAATGCAGTCCTTGGCGCCCATCTCAAGTGCCTCGATGATGGCGCGACCGCCCATGATGTCGTCGCCACCCCGCCAGGCGAGGCCGTTCCTCGTCAATCGGACGCCGTTGAGCCAGCTCACGACGACACACAGCACCATGCCGAGTGCGGCGGCGAGGAAGGCCGAATAGCCCGTGAGGAACGCCCAGATCAGCACGGCGATGGGCGCCATCATGTAGAGGCGCGCGAGCAGCGGTCCCAGGCGCGGCAGCTCGGCGCGCGGGATGCCGCGCAGCCCGTGCTTGGCGGCGTGCAGGTCGCAATGGGCGTAGCAGGCGATGTAGAACAGCAGGCAGGGGATGACAGCGGCCGCCGCGATCTCGGCGTACTTGAAGCCAGTCACCTCGGCCATGATGAAGGCGGCGGCGCCCAGCACCGGCGGCGTGATCTGGCCGCCGGTCGACGACGTGGCCTCGATCGCGCCGGCGGTGTTGCGGTCGTAGCCGACGCGGCGCATCATCGGGATGGTGACCGCGCCCGATGCCACGACGTTGGCGACCGAGGAGCCGCTCACCGAGCCGAACATAATGCCGGACAGGACAGCCACCTTGGCCGGTCCGCCGCGCGCCCAGCCGACCAGCGCGACCGACAGGTCGTTGAAGTAGTCGCCGGCCTTCGAGCGGCCGAGGAAGGCCGCGAACACCGTGAACATGATGATGAAGCTCGACGAGACCTCGAGCGTCGTGCCGAAGACGCCGAGATTGCTGTAGATGTAGGGAAAGACGAACCACAGGTCGCGCAGCGACTTGTTGTGATAGAGCGGCGAGCCTTCGGGAAATATGTGCCCGATCATCGCGTAGAGCATGAAGATGCCGGCAATGATCGTGAGCGCGTTGCCGGCCGTGCGGCGGGTGAACTCGAACACCACGACGAGGCCGACCAGGCTGTAGACGAGGTCGGGCGTGTCGTAAGTCGCGCCCTGGCTCATCTGCAGCTCGTCGAGGTTGCGCCACATGTAGACGGCGCAGGCGAGCGCCCCCAGCATCATCAGCCAGTCGTACCAGGGGATGCCCTTGGTGCCGCGGCCCTTGGCCAGGCTGTAGAAACCGAAGCCCAGGGTGGCGCCCCACGCCAGGTGGATGGCGCGGAACAGCTCCTGGTCGATGTTGGCCGCGACCGCGCGGTAAAAGACCTGTCCGAGCCCTAGGGCCGTGTCGATCTCCTTGACCACGACGGGCCCGACCAGCACCCAGAGGTGGAAGGCAGAGAAGCCGGCACACAGCCAGAAGAACAGCTTCTGTTCCCAGGGTCGCTGCTCGCGCCGGCCGCCGGAATACTCGAGGTCCTCGACGTCGACCCGGCCGACATCGTTCGCGTCGGCTGTTGTTGCCTGGCTGTTGGCCGCTGCCATTGATCGTTCCCCTGTGCCGCTGCGGTCTGCCGTTCCAACCGACCGCTGGCGTGCTTCCCGCCTCCTGAATAGCAAAACGCCCGCTCGGAAGGGAGCGGGCGTTCGACTGATCGTGCCGTTTACTTGGGCAGGGTCGCGGGATTGAGCGCGATGCCTTTTTCCTTGTAGTAGCGGACCGCGCCGGGATGGAACGGCAGGAAGGCGTTGCGGTTGGCGTTGGCCGCGATGGTTTCCGAAGCCGCGGCATGGCCCTGAACCATCGCCGCGTTGTTCTCCAGGATGGTCTTGGTGACCAGGTAGGCGACGTCGTCGGACATGTCCTTGTTGGCGATGCCGAAATTATAGAGGCCCAGAGTCTTCTGGTCGGCGGTCTGTGTCTTGTAGGTGCCCTTGGGGATCACCGCCTCGGAGAATTCCGGCATCTTCTTGCGGATCGCGTCCCGCTCGGCATCGGTCCAGGTGAAGAAGACGACCTCTTTCTCGGCGTCGAGCTGCGAGAAGATCGGGATCGGCAGGCCGGCACCGAAGCAAAACGCCTCGAGAATGCCGTCGCCGAGCTGGCTGCCCATGTCGGCGCCCTGGCCGTTGCGGATGGTCGCCTTGAGACCAAGTGTGTCAAAGAACAGCGGCAGATAGGTGCCTGGCGTACCGGCTTTCGGTCCGACGCCAACGGTCTTGCCGTCGAGTTGCTTGAAGCTGGTGATGCCGGACTTCTTGAGCGCCACGCACTGCATCGGCGTGTCGTACATCGGAAACAGCGCCCGGATGTTCGCGTACTTCTTCCCCTTGGTCCACTCACCCGTCCCCGTCCAAGCCTGCAGGGCGACTCCCATCGTGGTCATGCCAAGTTCGATCTTATTATCCTCAACCAGAATGACGTTCTGGTTCGGACCCTGCGTCTGCTGGGTCGAGACCTGGATACCTGTCTTGTCCGTGAGGATTTTGGCGACCACGCCGCCATAGACGAAGTAGGTGCCGCCCACAGAGGCGGTTCCCAATGTCATGGTCTTCGGTTGTGCGAGGGCGGCCGTCGCCGTAACGGCGATGGCAACGGAAATCAGGCCTCGGCGCAGGTATTCCATGCGATTATTCCTCCCTGATGGTTGGGCGCGCTCACGCGGCGGGCACCTTACCTATCGACTCATATGGGGAGTGCACTTGGACTGCAAGCCTGCCGCCTACTTTACCAGCGTCGCCGGGTCGAGCTTGACGCCCTTTTCCATATAATAGCGCACCGCGCCGGGATGAAAGGGCAGGAATGAATTTCGGGTGGCATTGGCCGCGATTGTTTCCTTGGCGGCGGGGTGACCCTTGACCAATCGTGCATTATTTTCGAGCACGGTCTTGGTGATCGTGTAGGCGGCGCTGTCGGACAGATCCTTGTGGGCAAAAGCGAAATTGTAGAGGCCGACGGTCTTCTGGTCGGCCGTCTGGTTCCGATAGGTCCCCTTCGGGATCAGCGACGGGGAGAACTCCATGATCTTGCTGCGGATCGTGGCGATGTCGGCATCGGCCCAGGTGAAGAAAACGACGTCCTTCTCGTTGGCGAGCTGGCTGAAGATCGGGATCGGCATGCCGGCCCCGAAGCAGAAGGCATCGATGATGCCATCGTCGAGCTGGTTGCCCATGTCGGCCCCCTGGCCATTGCGAACCATCGTCTTCATGCCCAACGCGTCGAAGATCAGGGGAAAATAGGTTCCGGGCGTGCCGGCTTTCGGGCCGGTGCCGACAGTCTTGCCGTCGAGTTGCCGGAAGCCCGCGATCCCCGATTTCTTGAGCGCCACGCACTGCAACGGTGTGTCGTACATCGGAAACAGCGCCCGAATGTTCTCGTACTTCTTTCCCTTGGTCCACGCAGCCGAGCCCTGCACCGCTTGCAGCGCCACGCCCATGGTCGTCATGCCGAGTTCCATCTTCTTCTCATCGACCAGGATCACGTTCTGGTTTGGGCCTTGAGTCTGGCGCGGCGTAACCTGGATGCCGGCCTTGTCGGTGAGGAGATCGGCAATGACGCCGCCGTAGACAAGGTAGGTACCGCCGACCGACGCCGTGCCGAGCGTCATCGTGACAGGCTGTGCGACGGCTGACGTTGTGGCCGCGAAGGCGATGGCGACGGCCGACAGGCAGCGACGGAATCCGGTCATCTTGGGACTCCTTCCCACTTCATCTTTTTCGCAGCGTCGCTGGATTCTGCAGGCAAGTCCACATCACTGCCGCATACCAGAACGTCAGATGGCGACTGCCTGGCTGTCGGCGCCGATGGCTTCGAGGTTGAATGCCGCCGCGATCAACGCCTGGGTATAAGGCGTCTGGGGTGCCTCGAAGACCTGCTTGGCCGGCCCGCGCTCAACGACCTTGCCGTGGCGCAGCACGATGACCTCGTCGGCCAGCGCCCGCACGACCTTTAGATCATGGCTTATGAAAAGATATGCCAGCCTGTGGCGGCCCTGCAGGTCGCGCAGCAGGTCGACGATCTGGGCCTGCACGCTCATGTCGAGCGCCGATGTCGGCTCATCGAGCACGATGAAACGCGGCTTCAGCACCAGGGCGCGGGCGATCGCGATGCGCTGGCGCTGTCCGCCCGAGAATTCGTGCGGATAGCGCTCACGCGAGGCGACATCGAGGCCGACTTCGCGCAAGGCCTGGTCGATTGCCTGGCTGCGCTCGGCCGGGCTGCCGATCTTGTGGACTTCCAGCCCTTCGCCCACGATCTCGCCCACCGACATGCGCGGGCTGAGCGAGCTGAAAGGGTCCTGAAAGACGATCTGCATCTGCCGGCGCAGCGACCGCAGTTCGCGCGCGCCTAGGGTCTGCAAATCCTGCCCGTCGAACCGAATGCCGCCCTGGCTCTTCTCGAGCCGCAGCAGGGCAAGACCCAGCGTGGTCTTGCCCGAGCCGGATTCGCCCACCAGACCAATCGTGTGTCCTTCGCGCAGGGCGAGGCTGACCCCGTCGACCGCCTTCACATGCCCGACCGTGCGGCGCAGCACGCCGCGCCGGATCGGGAAGTGCACCTTGATGTCATCGAGACGCAGGATCTCCGGCGCGGCGGGATCGGCGACCACCGGCCGGCCCTTGGGCTCGGCCGACAGGAGATGCTGGGTGTAGCTGTGCTGCGGATTGTCGAAGACCTGGGCGACCGGTCCCTGCTCGACGATCCGGCCCTTGGTCATCACGCAGACCCGGTCGGCCATCTTTCGCACGATGCCGAGATCGTGGGTGATGAACAGCAGCGCCATGCCGTAGCGCTTCTGCAGGGTCTTCAGCAGCTTCAGGATCTGCGCCTGGATCGTGACGTCGAGCGCCGTGGTCGGCTCGTCGGCGATCAGCAGGCCGGGCTCGTTGGCGAGCGCCATGGCGATCATCACGCGCTGGCGCTGTCCGCCCGAGAGCTGATGCGGATAGGCATCGAGCCGCTTGACCGCCTCGGGGATGCCGACCTGCTCCAGCAGTTCGAGCGTACGTTTTCGCGCGGCGTCCTTTGAAAGGCCCTTGTGCAGGACCAGCACCTCGTTCACCTGCCGCTCGATCGTGTGCAGCGGGTTGAGCGAGGTCATCGGCTCCTGGAAGATCATCGACACGCGATTGCCGCGCACGTTCAGCAATTCGCGCGTCGTGGCGCCGACCAGCTCTCGGCCCTGGAAGCGGATGCTGCCCGTGGGATGGCTGGCCACCGGATAGGGCAACAGTTGCAGGATCGACAGCGCCGTCACCGACTTGCCGGATCCTGATTCACCGACCAGCGCCACGGTCTCGCCGCGGCGGACGTCGAAACTGACGCCTTTCACCGCCCGGACGGCGTTGTCGCCGGTGCCGAACGTCACCGACAGGTTCTGGACCTGGAGCAGGGTGTCGTCGCTCATGTCGGCACCCTGCGCGGATTGAAGGCATCGCGCACGGCCTCGCCGATGAACACCAGCAGCGACAGCATGAGCGCAATGATGAAGAAGCCGGTGAAGGCCAGCCAGGGCGCGTTGAGGTTGTTCTTGCCCTGCAGCAGCAGTTCGCCCAGCGACGGCGAGCCGACCGGAAGGCCGAAACCCAGGAAGTCGAGCGACGTCAGGGTTGTGACGGAGCCGGCCAGGATGAAGGGCAGGAAGGTCAGGCTCGCGGTCATGGCGTTGGGCAGGATGTGCCGGAACATGATGCGCACGTCCAGCATGCCCAGCGCCCGGGCGGCGCGGACATAGTCGAAATTGCGCCCACGCAGGAACTCCGCCCGCACGAGGCCGACCAGCGACATCCAGCTGAACAGCAGCATGATGCCGAGCAGGACCCAGAAACCGGGCTGGATGAAGCTCGCCAGGATGATCAGGAGGTAGAGGGTCGGCATGCTCGACCAGATTTCCAGGAAGCGCTGCATCATCAGGTCGACCATGCCGCCGAAATAGCCCTGGACCGCGCCGGCGATGATGCCGATCACGGCGCTGAGGAGGGTGAGCGCGAAGCCGAACAGGACGGAAATCCGGAATCCGTAGATCAGGCGGGCCAGCACGTCCCGTGCCTGATCGTCGGTGCCGAGGAGATGCTCCCAGGACGGCGGCAGCAATGCCTTGCGGCCGTCGCCCTTGAGGACCGTGTCGTAGCTGTAGGGAATGGGTGGCCACAGGATCCAGCCGCCCTTCTCGTGGATCAGCGTCTGCAGCTCATGGTCGGTGTAGACCGCGTTGGTCGGAAAATCGCCGCCGAACGTCGTCTCGGGATAATCCCGCAGCATCGGCGAATAGAAGGCGCCGTCGTAGCGGATCAGGATCGGTCTATTGTTGGCCAACAGCTCGGCAAACAGCGACACGAAGAACAACAGGCCGAACACGGCCAGCGAGATCATGCCGCGCCGGCTCGACCGGAAGATGGCGAGGCGCCGCCTGTTGAGCGGGGTCATCAGGAGCGCGACTCGAAATCGATCCGGGGATCGACCACGGTGTACATGACGTCGCCCAGGATGCCCATGACGAGGCCGATCAGGCCGAAGAAGTAGAGCGTGCCGAACATGATCGGGTAGTCGCGGTTCAGCGCCGCCTCGAAGCCGAGCAGGCCGAGCCCATCCAGCGTGAAGATCACCTCGATCAGCAGCGATCCCGTGAACAGAACGCCGATGAAGGCCGCCGGAAAGCCGGCGACCACGATCAGCATGGCGTTGCGGAAGACATGGCCGTACAGCACACGGCGCTCGGTCAGGCCCTTGGCGCGTGCCGTCAGCACGTACTGCTTGTGGATTTCCTCGAGGAAGGAGTTTTTGGTGAGAAAGGTGAGCGTGGTGAAGCCGCCGATCACCATGGCGCCGATCGGCAGCGCCATGTGCCAGGCATAGTCGAGCGCCTTGCTGGCCAGGTCGAGCGTACTCCAGTCGTCGGATACAAGCCCGCGCAACGGAAACCATTTGAAGTAGCTGCCGCCGGCGAACAGCACGACGAGGAGCAGCGCGAACAGGAACCCCGGGATCGCGTGCAGCACGATGAGTATGGTGGACGTCGACAGATCGAACTGTGATCCGTCCCGGACCGCCTTGGCGATGCCGAGCGGGATCGAGACGAAGTAGACCAGCAGCGTCGTCCAGAGGCCGAGCGAGATGGAGACCGGCATCTTCTCGATGATGAGGTCGACGACGCGCCTGTTGCGGAAGAAGCTCTCGCCGAAATCGAACGTGATGTAGCTCTTCAGCATCAAACCGAAGCGCTCGTAGGCCGGCTTGTCGAACCCGTACATCTTCTCGATGCGCTGGATGAGTTCGCGCGGCAGGCCGCGCGCGCCGCGATAGGCGCCGGCGTCGCCGCTGGTGCTGACCTGTCCGCCCTGTGCGATCTCGCCGCCCGAGGCGGAACCGGAGAATCGCTCGGTGGCGCCGATGGCCGTGCCCTGGATCTGGGAGATCATCTGCTCGACCGGCCCGCCGGGGGCTGCCTGAACGATGAAGAAGTTGATCACCATGATGCCGAACAGGGTCGGTATCACCAGCATCAGACGGCGCAGGATGTAGGCGAGCATGGGGCGGCCGCCGCCTACTTCCTCTCGCGTTGCAGGGCCCGATCCTTGGCCTCGTCGATCCACCAGGTATCGAAGGCCACGGGCGCGTAGCGGGCGGACTTGGCCGGACGACCGAAGCGGTTCCAGTAGGCCACGAAGGCGGTATTGCTGTGCCAGTTCGGCACCACGAAATGGCTCCACAGCAGGACGCGGTCGAGCGCGCGCGTGACATTGACCAGGCTTTCGCGGTCGGGTGCCGCGATCAGTGTCTCGATCAGCGCGTCGATCGCGGCGTCCTTGATGCCGAGCGTGTTGCGGCCGCCGTTGGTCTCCGCCGCCTTGGAACCCCAGAAGTCGCGCTGCTCGTTGCCGGGCGACAGCGACTGGCCGAAGCTCTCCACGATCATGTCGAAATCGAACTCGTCGACGCGGCGCTTGAACTGCGCGGTGTCGACCGTGCGCACGTTGATGTCGACGCCGATGCGCTCGAGGTTCTGCTTGTAGGGCAGCGTGACGCGCTCGAAGCTGGCGTCGCTCAGCAGCATCTCGAAGGCGAGTTTCTTGCCCGTCTTCGTTTCCGTCATCTTGCCGTCCTTGACCTCCCAGCCCGCTTCCTTGAGGAGGGCGAGCGAACGCCGTGCCAGATCGCGCACGTTGCCCGTGCCGTCCGACTCCGGGAGCTTGAACTCCTTGGTGAAGACCTCCTCGGGAATCTTGCCACGCAACGGCTCGAGATATTTCAGTTCGGCCGGCGTCGGCAGGCCCGACGAGGCGAGCTCCGAGTTGCCGAAGAACGAGATGTTCCGCTTGTACATTCCGTAGAACAGATTCTTGTTGGACCAGGCGAAGTCGAACATCGTGGCGATTGCTTCGCGCACGCGCTTGTCCTTGAAATAGTCGCGGCGGGTGTTGAAGGCGAAGCACTGCATGCCGGTCGGCAGTTCGTGGGGAATCTCGGCGCGCTGGATGCGGCCGTCGCGCACCGCGGGAATGTCGTAGGCCGTCGCCCAGTTGCGCGCGATGTTCTCCTGGCGGATATCGAGGTCGCCGCCCTTGAAGGCTTCGAATTGCACCGTGACGTCGCGATAGTATTCGTAGCGGATGACGTCGAAGTTGCTGCGGCCCTTGTTCATCCAGAGGTCCTTCGCCCACCAGTCGTCGACCCGGCGGTAGGCGATGGCGCGCCCGACATCGAATGTGTCGACCTTGTAGGCGCCGCTGCCCATGGGCACTTCGAGCGAGACTTTCTCGAAGTCGCGGCTTGCCCACCACTTGGAGGGCAGGATCGGGAGCTGGCCCAGGATCAGGGGCAGCTCCTTGTTGGTATTGTCACGGAAGGAGAACAGCACCTTGCGGTCGCCCGTTTTCTCGGCCTTGACCACGTCGTGATAGTAGAGCCCGTAGAGCGGCGTGCCCTTGGTCTTCAGGATATCGAGGGAGAAGATCACGTCCTCGACGGTGATCGGGCTGCCGTCATGCCAGCGCGCCTGCGGCCGGAGCGTGAAGGCGACCCAGGACCGGTCTTCCGGCCACTCGATCGTCTCGGCGATCAGCCCGTACTCGGTCGAGGCCTCATCCCGTGAATTCCAGCAGAGCGTGTCCCAGATCTGTGTGATGCCGGCGGCGGGGACGCTTTTGACGATGAAGGGGTGAAGGGAATCGAAGGTCCCGCGTGCGCCCAGCCGGACGCTGCCACCCTTGGGCGCGTTGGCATTGAGATAGTCGGGCGGGCCTGCGTCGGCGGCATATTTCGGCGTGCCGTGCATGGCAAAGCCATGGCTCACGTTCACTTTGGGGGCGGTCTGCGCTCGCAGGATCGCCGGCCCGCCGATCCCCGATCCGACCCACAAGGCCGTCCCGCCCGCCAATATGCTGCGCCGTCCGATCGCCATCCGATGCGCTCCCCAAGCCAGCCTGTTCTGCACCCTATATAGCGTGCAGGAGTTGGGCCGCACTATGGCTGCAGGGTTACAGGCCTGTCAGCTTTCGCCGGTTCAGCTTTCACTCTTGATGCCGGCATCCTTCACCAGCTTGCCGTAGCGCGCGTAGTCGGCCTTCCACATCGCGAGCACGTCGGCCGGCGATCGCGGCGCCGGGACTTCGCAGCCCGCCCTGGTCAGCCGGTCGCGGGTTTCGGCGCTCTGGAGGGCCTTCATGGCCGATCCGTGCAGGCGCTCGACGATGGCGCCAGGCGTGCCCGCGCGGACGGCGATCGTGTACCAGCTCATCACCTGGGCATCGGCAAACCCGGCCTCGGCGAAGGTGGGCACGTCGGGCAGGGTCGGCAGGCGCTGGCCGGCCAGGACGGCGAGCGCCCGCAGCTTGCCCGACTGGACGTGCTGGAGGGCGAGCGGTCCCGGCAGCAGGCCGACCTGCAGGCGGCCCTCCAGGAGGTCGGGCAGTCCCGGCGGAATGCCGCGGTAGGGCACCGAGGTCATGTCGAACTTGTACTGGTATTTGAGCAGCTCGGCCGACAGATGGATCGAGGATCCATTGCCCGGGTTGAGGTAGTTGAGCTTGCCGGGATTGGCCCGGCCATACTCGACCAATTCCTTCAGGGTCTTGACCGGCACCTCGGCATTGACCGTCGCCACCGACGTCGCGATCGCGACCAACGCCACCGGCTGGAAGTCGGCCAGCGCGTCGTAGGGCACCGGCTGAAGATGCGGCACCACAACATGGGAAATGGTCGACATCACCCAAGTGTAGCCGTCGGCCGGGGCCTGCGGGATCATCGCGGTCGCCAGTGTGGAATTGCCCCCGGGCTTGGGGTCGACCACGACCGGCTGGCCGAGGTCGGCCTGCATCGGGTCGGCCAGCGCGCGGGTCACGATGTCGACGATGCCGCCGACCGGATAGGGGACCAGGAAGCGCATCGGCTTCGTGGGGAAGGCTTGCGCCGACGCCTTGGGAGCGACGGCAAAGGCTGCCACGGCGCCCAGTGCGGCACGGCGTGTCGGATGACGCATTGTGATTCCTCCCGATTTCTTGAGTGCGAAATTAAGGGGCACTCATCGCCTTGTCACCCGGCCTCCCGGTTTGACTTCGCAGTCCCGGAGTTCCACGCTTCGGCCATGACCGACACCATGAATTTCGCGCCGGATTTCGACGTTCCCCTCGAATACATGCGCCGCACGCGCGAGTACTACCTCGCGCTGGGTTACGACAACCCCTACCGCTGGGCGCACTATGTGGATGCCCCCTTCCAGCCGCTGAAGAAGCCGCTGAAGGACAGCACCCTGGCGCTGATCACCACGGCGGCACCTTATCAGCCCGACAAGGGCGATCAGGGACCTGGTGCCCTCTACAATGCGGGCGCCAAGTTCTACGCGGTCTTTTCGGGTGACACTGCGGTCGATCACGACACCCGCATCTCCCACATCGGCTACGATCGCAAGCACACCACGGCCAAGGACAGCAACACCTGGTTCCCGTTGCCGCTGATGCGCGAGTTTGCGGCCGAGGGCCGCTTCAATCTGGCGCCGCGGTTCCATGGCGCGCCGACCAACCGCAGCCAGCGCGTGACTCTGGAGACCGATGCACCGGAAATTCTGGCGCGTTGCCGGCAGGATCAGGTCGATGCTGCGCTGCTGGTGCCTACTTGACCCGTCTGCCACCAGACCGTGAGTCTGGTCGCCCGATATCTCGAACGGAACGGCATCCCGACAGTCGTGATGGGGGCGGCGAAGGACATCGTCGAATATTCCGGTGTGCCGCGCTTCCTGTTCAGCGACTTCCCGCTCGGCAATTCCTGCGGCAAGCCGCACGAACCCGACACCCAGCGCTTCACCCTCGATCTGGCACTGAAGGTCTTCGAGAGCGCCATCGGACCGCGCACCACGGTGCAGTCGCCGCTGCGCTGGACCGAGGATGGCGACTGGAAGAACGACTACAACAATATCGCCCGCATGCCGCCGGAAGAGGTCGCCAAGCGGCGTGCCGAGTTCGACAAGGTGAAACAGGTCGCACTCAGCCAACGCAAGCAGGCGGGCGTCGCCTAGAGCGGTCCCGCGCACACTTTGTCATCCTGAGCGAAGCCCTGTCATCCTGAGCGCAGCGAAGGATCTCGCGGAACGATCAGACAAGGTCTGTGGGGTTGGCGTAAGGTCCTTCGCTGCGCTCAGGACGACAGAAAGAGACAAATGAGTAAGCCTTTTGCCGGTGTCAAAGTCCTCGATTTCACGCGCGTTCTGGCGGGGCCCTATGCCTCGTACCAGCTGGCACTACTGGGTGCCGACGTCATCAAGGTCGAGTCGCGTGATGGCGACGACATGCGCTACGGCAACCGCGCCAACGACTGGGAGAAGCGCGGGCTCGCGGCACCCTGGATCGCCGTCAACGCCGGCAAGCGCTCGATCACGCTCGATCTCAAGAAGCCCAAGGCGATCGAGGCCATCAAACGGCTGGCCGCCAAGGCCGACGTGGTGATCGAGAATTTTCGCCCCGGCGTCATGACCAATCTCGGCATCGGCTACGAGACGTTGCGCGTCCTCAATCCGAAGCTGATTTATTGCGCGGTGTCGGGCTTCGGCCAGGTCGGCCCGCAGGCCAAGACGGCGGCCTTCGACGGCATGATCCAGGCGATGTCCGGGCTGATGTCGATCACCGGCTTCGAGAACAATGGGCCGACGCGCGTAGGCTTCGCCGGCGCCGACGTGATGTCGGGGGCGACGGCGGCGCTGGGCGTCGCCTCGGCGCTGTTCCAGCGCACCCACACCGGCAAGGGCCAGCTCGTGGATGTCGCCATGATCGACGCGGTGATGGGCTATCTCGCCCAGCAATTCACCGAACATCTGGTGACCGGCCGCGTGCACGGCCAGTCCGCCAACCTGTCGGTGACGCGCAAGCCCACGGGCAATCTCTTCAAGACCAAAGATGGCTGGATCGTGCTTGCCGTCATGACCGATCCGCAGTTCCAGCGCCTGATGAAGGAAGTGGGGCGCGCCGATGCGCTCGGCGATCCCAGGTTCGCCGACTGGCCGACTCGCATCGAGAACAACACGGCCTTGCACGAGATCATCGAGGAAGCGCTCAAGCGGGAGACGTCCACGACCTGGTCGGCGCGCTTTACCAAGTCGGATATCCCGGCCGGCCAGGTGCTGAGCATTCCCGAGACCGTCCAGCTCGACCTCTTCCAGCACCGCACCGTGCTGCAATCCGTCGACACGCCGCATGGCCCGATCAGGGTAGTGGGCTCGGGCTTCCGTCTCGAACACGGCGGCGGCTCGGTCGAACGCTCGCCGGCGACGCTGGGCGAACACACCGACGAGGTGCTGGGCGAAGCCGGCTACTCGCCGGCCGAAGTCGCGGAAATGCGCGAGGCCAAGGTCGTCTAGTTGCGGTTGGCGGGCGGCTGCGCCGGTGGTGCAGCGGGAGCAGGCGCAACGGGCGTAGCGGCGGGGGCGGGCGGAGCAGGCGGCGCGGGAGCAGCGGGAGCAGCGGGAGCAACGGGCGCCGCCTTTGATTTGTCCTGGGCAACCTTCAGCTCGGCGCGGGCCTCGACGACGGACGCGGCCTTGGCGTCGAGCTTCTCGGCGTCAGTCACTGCCTTTTCTGCCGTGACGTAGTCCGAGCGCTTGATGGCGTCGCGGGCAATCGCGATGAGTTGCGCCAGTTGGGGAGCGACCGGCGGCGCCGCCACCGTCGCAGGGGCCGGGGCTGGCGTAGCGGCCGCAGGTGGCGGCGTGGTCGCGGTCGCTTGAGCCGGCATCGGCGCATTGCCTTTCAGAGCCGGTGTTGCCTGGCGGGCCTCGGCCAGACGGCGCGAAAGGTCGGCCCAACCGGCGTAGGAAGGGTAGGCCTTCTTGCCATCGGCGATCAGCCGCTCGGCATCGGCATATTGTTTGCGGGCCAGCGCCGCATCGGCTGAGGCTGCCATGGCGCGGATCTCGGCGTCTTGGCGGGCGCGATCGGCCTTGGCGCGCTCGAGTTCCGCACGGGCGATGGCGATCTCGGGCATGGTGGCGGAGATCGCCTGGGCCTGGGTCAGCGAACGATCAGCCGCGGCGAAATCACCTTGCGTCGTGGAGCGTCGGGCGGCCGTCACCAGTTCGAGCGCGCGGGCGTTCTGGGTGCGCAATTCGTTGGCCTGCCGGTCGTTGCCCTGTCGGGCGCTGGCGCTCCGGCGCTGTAGATCGGTCCAGCCGTCGTAGGCGCCATAGCGGCGGCGTCCATCCTCGATGGCGCGCTCTGCCTCGTCGTATTGCTTGCGCTGGAACGCCGCGTCGATCACCGCCAGGATCAGGCGGATGCCGTCCTGCTGCTGTTCGGCGGCAATGCGACGACGGCTGAGATCGGCCCGCGCCTGGTTGATCTCCGGAAAACCGGGCGCGGCGCGATCGGCCAACACGAGCTGGCGTTCAGCCTCCGCGAAGTCGCCACGATCCGTGGCCTGTCGCGCCGTGGCGATGAAGGCGCTCGCCTGATTGATGCGCGCCTGCCAGGTCGCGTCCGCCCGCACCTGCGCCAGGCGGCCGGCGCGGCTGCGGTATTCGTCATCCTGATTGAAGCGCTGGGCATACTCGGCCAGCAGGCGTTCGACATCCCAGAGTCGCTCGGCCGCAAAGGCCTGGTCGATGGCCGCATAGTATTGATAGCGCTCGCGATAGCGCTGGTCGCGCGCGGTGCGCATTGCCGCGATTTCGCTGCGTGCCTTGGCGGTCTCGGCGAAGCCCGGAACCTGCTTGTCGGCATCCTGCAGCATCGCTTCGGCATGCGGGAAATCGCCGACCTGGGCGAAGCGTCGCGCCTCGGCAATCAGCCGCCGCGCTTCCGCCAAACGCAACTGCGCATCGCGATCGGCGCGGGCCTTGGCGAGCTTCTGTTGCAGCGGCGGCCAGGCCGCGTTGCCGGCATAGCGCCGGGTTGCGTCAGCTAGCAGGCGGTCGGCGTTGGCAAAGTCGCCGGCCACGATGGCGCGGTCGATGGACGAGGCGAGGGCAACCCGGTCGGCATCCGACGCGACAGGCGCCGCCGCCGCCGGAGCCGCCGCCGCGGCCGGGAAATCGGACAGGACCAGCTTGCTCTTCTCGCAGGTCAACTGGTCGCTGACGCCCTCCTCGGGTTGGGCGCATGAGAACACCGCGCCGGACTTGTCGCGCAGCCACGCCACGCTGCGCCCCTCGCTGCGCCCGTTATCCATGTAGGACAGGTAGAGTTCGGCATCACGCGTCAGCGGCAGCTCCGAGCAGCCGCTGTCGGCACACCACAGGAGTTGGGCGCGGCCGTTGCGCGCTTCGACCTGGCGCAGCAGCGCGGTGCGCGTCACTGTGCGATCGCCCTGCTTGACCTGAAACGTGCCAAGCGTGTGCGCGTCGCCAACGGTCGCATCGAGCTTGCTGCAGCGTTCTTCCAGGCACGACAGGACGACCGGCTTGCCCTTTTCGAAGTTGGTCTGCTTGTAGGACAGGAAATAGCGCGGCCCGGCGGATCCCAGCGATTCCACCGTGGCTTGCGGCAGATCCTTGTCGGCGACGCCCTCGATCTTTACCGGCTTGCAGAAGGTGTCGCCGCGGCAAATCCACGGCGCGCCGTTCAGGCGGAAGACGTACTTGGTGTCGGTCGGATCGAACAGGAGCGGGGCGTAGCCGGCTGGCGGATAGGCCTGTGTCTGCGCGGACGCGACATTGCCCAGGGTGACGGCCGCCACCGCGGCGCCGACGACGAATAGAAAGCGTTTTGCCATGACGTTTGCCTCGTTTCGATCAGGGGGTCGCGCTTTTGGCACCTGTTTTCGACCATCCCCGCCCAATCTTCAAAACGCTGGCGAAAGGATTTGGTTCCTCCTTGGACGCGTCTAATCGAGTCTTCATCCTCCGTTCTGCGCCAAGGAAGGGGCAATAAAGATTTGCCAGTTCAGCAGGTTTCTGGTATAAAAAGGGCTAGCGTGGGTGTTTTGCACCCGCCGCAAACAACGCCCGCGGGATTTCATCCGCGGGCGTTTTCTTTGTCTCAACAGGATCTATAAATGACCCCGATCAAACGCTGCTGGCGGCCGCAGGGCCGCTTCCTGCGCGAATTTGCGCGCACCGGCTCCGTCTCTGCCGCCTGCCGCGCCGCGGGCCTGGCCCGCCGTACCGTCTACAACTGGCGCGATGCCGACGCCGATTTCCGGAACCGCTGGGAGGTCGCCCGAGAGCGCGGAGTCGGGCTCCTGCACGACGAGGCCATGCGTCGCGCCATGGTCGGCGACGAGGTGCCGGTGTGGCACGACGGCCGGATCGTCGGGCACGAAACCGTGGTGGACGCGCGCGTGCTGTGGAGGTTGCTGCAGGCACTGCAGGCAGAGACCTACGGGCCCCGCGCCGCCGAACTGCAGGCAGAGCGCGAACGCCAGGCGGAGTTCAGGCGCCGGCTCGACGCGGCGGACAAGCGGGTGGCGGTCTACGAGGCCGAGATTCGCGCCCAGGCCGCGCGCAGCCGGGAGAAATCCCATGATGCCGGGTAGACGGCCCCGGCGGCACAGTTCGTCACGGGGCGATTCGCCCGTGCGCTCAAGGGCCTGGCGGCGGTTTTTGGCACAGGTCTCCAGACACCGCGTGGCACAACGAGCTGTGCCAGGAAATGGTCCACTTTCAGATCTGGTGCGCCATCGGTGGCGCCGGGATCGGACGCACGCGCTCGTAGGCCGCGGCCGCGCGCAGCACCAGCGCATCGCGGGCGTGGCCGCCCACGATCTGCAGGCCGATCGGCATTCCCTCGCGATCCAAGCCGCAGGGGATGGTGGCGGCGGGCTGGCGCGTCAGGTTGAAGGTGAGCGTAAAAGGCGTCCAGCCGATGTCGACGCCGTCGCCGCCCCAGGCCGCATTCTCGTTCACGGCGAAGGCCGTCATCGGCATGGTGGGCGTGAGCAGCAGGTCATACTTGGCCATGAACTGGTTCATGATCACGCCGACCTGCTGGCGTTGGTGAATCGCCGTCACCACCGCCTCCTGGCCGAGATTGGCGCCGTGCTCGGCGGCTTTCAGCAGGCCCGGATCCATCAACGCCCGCTTCTCGGGGCTAAATGTCTTCACCAGCACGGCCACGTTCGACTGCCAGTGCGCGTTCAGGATGCGGCGCGGGTCGAGGCCGGCGAAGTCGGGCGAATCCTCGACCACCTTGGCGCCCAGCGTCTTGAACACTTTTACGGCGTGTTCGACCGCCACCGCGACGTCGCGGTCGATCTTGTCGCGCTCGACGAAGCCCAAGGTGGGGGAATAGGCGATGCGCAGTCCCTTCACGCCCTTCTCGAAGCCCTTCATGTAGTCCTCGGCATCGTCCGGCCTTCCATAGAGGTCGCGGCTGTCGGGCCGCGCGATGACGTTCATCATCATCGCCGCGTCACGCACGGTGCGCGTCATCGGCCCGATGTGCGAGAGCGTGCCTTGCGCCGAGGGCGGCCACAGCGGCACGCGCGCCTGCGTCGGCTTCAATCCAAAGAGACCGGTGAAGGAGCAGGGGATGCGCACCGAGCCCGCGCCGTCGGTGCCGATGGCGAGGCTGCCCATGCCGACCGCTTCGGCGGCGACGCCACCGCCCGAGGAGCCGCCCGACGTGCGGCCGATCTTCCAGGGATTGTGCGTGGCGCCGTAGAGGCCCGAATCGGTCACGCCCTTCCAGCCGTATTCCGGCGATGTCGTCTTGCCCAGCAGCACGGTGCCGGCCTCGCGCAGGCGCTGCGCCACGGGTGAGTCGACGGTCCATGGCCCGTCGGGATCGGTGGCGAGGCTGCCCATGCGCGTCGGCATGCCCTTGGTCAGCACCATGTCCTTGATGGTGATCGGCACGCCGTCGAGGTCGCTCTGCCGCTTGCCGCCCTTCTTCCAGCGCTTCTCCGACGACCGCGCAGCGCGGAGCGCCGTGTCGGGATCGAGATGCTGGAAGGCGTTGAGCTGGCCGTTGAAGGCGTCGATGCGTGCCAGCGCCGCCTTGGTGGCTTCGACCGGCGAGGCCTTGCGCGACTTGAAGAGTTTCACCAGCTCGTGGGCCGGCATCATCGCAAGGTCGGCGGTCATCGGTCGGTCTCCGGAAGGATGGGGAATTTCAGCGGATTGGTTTCGGCATAGGCCGCGGCGGCGCGCAGCACCAGCGCATCGCGGTAGTGGCCCGACACGATCTGCAAGCCCACCGGCAGGCCTTCGCTGCCGAGGCCGCACGGCACGCTCGCGGCGGGATGGCGGCTGAGGTTGAACTGCGAGGTATAGGGCGACCACTGGATGTTGGGCTTGCCGTCCGGCCCCTCGGGCAGGTTCTGGCCGGCGGCGAAAGGCTTTACCGCGACGGTGGGCGTCAGCAGCAGGTCGTACTTGGCAAAGAACAGGTTCCAGGCGATGGCGAGATCGCGCCGCGTCACCTGGGCGTTCACCACATCCTGCAGCGAATAGCGCAGCCCCGCCTTGGCGCCGGCCAGCAGGTTGGGATCGAACTCCTCGTGCCGGCTCTCGGGATAGAGCTGCAGCAGCCGCTGCAGCGCCGTCAGCCAGTGGATCACGAAGGCGCGGCCGGCCTCGGGATAGGGGAAGGGGGCCGCAACCTCTTCGACGTCGCAGCCCAGCGCCGTGAACTGCTTGGCGGCCTTGGTCACAAGGGCGGCGACTTCTATGTCGAGCGGGTGATCGCCGAAGCGCAGCACGAAGCCCACCTTCAGCTTCTTCAGCTTGCCGTCCAGCTTCTTCGTGTAGTCGGTGTCGTCGGCTGGCAGGCCGTAGGCGTCGCGCGCATCGGGACGGGCGATGGCGTTCATCATCAACGCACAGTCGAGCGCGGTGCGGGCCATCGGGCCGGTGTTGGAGAGATCGCCGGTCATCGACGGCGGCCACGCCGGGACGCGGCCGAACGTGGCCTTCAATCCGACGAGGCCGTTGAAGCTCGACGGGATGCGCACCGAGCCGCCGCCGTCGGTGCCGATGGCGATCGGGCCGAGGCCCGCCGCGACCGCGGCACCGGCGCCGCCCGACGAGCCGCCCGGCGTGTGGTCGGTGTTCCACGGGTTGCGCGAGATGCCGTGCAGCGGCGAATCGGTCACGCCCTTGTGGCCGTATTCCGAGCTGGTGCTCTGGGCGAAGACGATGGCGCCGGCCTCGCGCAGGCGCGCGACGGCGGGCGCATCGGCATCGGCCGGCGCCTTGTCGGTGAGCTTGCTGCCCATGCTCGCCGGCCAGCCTTTTACCCGCACCAGTTCCTTGATCGAGACCGGCACGCCGTCGAGCGGCGACAGCGGCTTGCCCTTCTTCCAGCGCTTCTCCGACGCGCGGGCGGCGGCGAGCGATGCGGCGGAGTCGATATGACAGAGCGCGTTGATCCGGGGCGCCAGCTTCTCGGCGCGGACCAGCACCGCCTTCATGGTCTCGACCGGCGAGGCCTTGCCCTTCCGGTAGAGCTTGGAAAGTTCGGCGGCGCTGGCTTGCGTCAGGTCCTGGGTCATGCGGCCTTCCCCTTCGTCGGTCCCTGGGCAGCGCGATATTGGCGCGCGAGCTGTTCGGCCTGGTACTCGGCGGCCAGCGCCTGCTCGGTGCGGCCGACTTTGCGGTAGAGATCGGCCAGCGCGCGCTTGGTGGCGGCCACCGTCGGCCGCTCGCGCTCGTCGGCCTGCAGGATCGCCATGGCGGCGTCGTTCCAGCCGGCGCGCACCAGGGCATCGAGATGAATGGCGCCGAACAATGCGCGCTGCGCGATGCTGCCGCCGATCGGTTGCAGGTGCGGCATTGCCTGGCCGAGCAGCCGCGCGGCTTCGGCGAAGTCTCCCCGGGCGTGCGCGGCAAGTCCGTGCGCCGCCGGCACGGCGCAATCGGCCCAGGCCTCGCGCTCGAACGGCTTGGCGCGCTCGGCGCGGTCTTCCAGGCTCGCCAGCATCTCGGTGACGGCGCTGCCGTCGCCCGCGCGGGCGAGGCCGTAGAGATATTGCAGGTCGAGGAAGGGCGAGAAGTGCTCGTGCAGCCGCGGCTTCAGGTAGATCGCGAGGTCGGCCCAGCGCTGGCCGACGTCGACGCCGCGCAGTTCGAGGCGCGCCAGCAGCGAGACGGCGTTGATCTGGTCCTCGGAGAATTCCTTCCACACGCCCCAGACGCGCTTGTCATGGAGCTCGAGCGCCTCGTCGGTGCGGTCCAAGTCGATCAGGAACAACGCGAGGTGCCACCAGAGATGCGTGTACATGAAGGAGTTGCAGCTCTCCCACGTGTCGGACATCTCGCCGAGAAACGCCACGCCCTCCTGCATCTGGCCGCGCGCTTCGAGGCAATGGGCGACGGCGTGGTGCGCCCAGGGATCGCGGCGGTCCATGGCGATCGCCTTGCGCGCTGCTGCCTCGGCCTCATCAAGTCGGTTGCACTCCTCCAGGCCGAACGCATACATCGCCCAGACATAGTGGTTGTCGCCATTGGCCGGCACGATGCGCTCGCCGATGCGCAGGATGCCCTCGGCGTCGCCCTGCCCGAAGGCATGAAGCTGGCCGATCTTGGCGGCGAGCAGGTCGCGCGGCCATTGCCCGACCATGTCCTCGAAGATCTTCTGCGCCGCCGGGATCTCACCCGCGATCCACGCCTCGGTGGCGGCGAGCCAAGCCAGTTCGCGGGCGTTGGCGCCTGAAGACATCGCCTTGGCGCGGGCAACGTAGCGCCCGGCGGCCTCGAAGCCCTCGGCCGAATTCATGGAAAGCATCAAGTTGGCCGCGATCAGCGGCAACAGCAGGCACTTCTCTTCCTTGTCGGCGATGGCGATGAATTCCGCGAGACGATTGCCGAAGGCCAGCCATTCCTCGCGGACGAAATCGAGCGCCGCGACCGCTTCCGCACCGGCATTGCTCAATTCCAACCCTTGACCGTCGCGCGCCACGCACTGCCCCCGTTTTCGTTGGCCCCATTTTCGTCAGAAGAGCTTCGCATGCCGTGCGACGTTGGGCAAAATCCGGGAGAAAATAGTGAAGCGTCGAGGTGCCCGAAGGTGCGCAATTTGAAGCGTGCGGCTGGCTAACGCTAGCTCTTCGGCGATCCACCAAGGAAGCAGAAGATAGTGCCGCTCGGGCCGGCACAGATGTGGCTGTTGCCGTCAGGCGCGAGCTCCTTCAGCACCACCTTGGGCGGCACCAGCACCCAGCGGCCATTCACCAGCGCATACCAGTTGCCGTCGTCCCTCTGATAGGCGCGGGTCGGTCGGCAGTCGCCCGGGACGCCGTTCCGGGTGCCATTGCAGCACGACGCGTTCGAGCCGGGACGCTTCAGCTTTTCGTACCAGTCGTGATTTTCCGCGTGGCCCTGGCCGTGATGGCCGGACGAATCCTGGGCCATCGCTGGTGACCAGGCGAGAGCCGCGCACCAGGCGGCAATGAACAACAGCCGTGGGAACAACAGCCGTGGGAACAACAACCGTGGCATGAGGGCTGCCACCCTTTGGTGTGTCGGTCGAGCCGGCAGCGTATTCGAGGCGACGTGCCGTCGCTCAGCCGATTCCGTTGGGCAAACTATACTCTTTCCGGAGGCCCGAGACGATGGGGACGAAATCGGGATCGTCGGCCGACAAGAGGCCGTGGCGCACAAAGAAGTCGATCAGCACCAGGTTGCAGTTGTACTTGAACTCGGTCGTGTCGCGCACCGTCTCGAACACGCGCTGCACCGGCCACAGCTCGAAGGAATGAACCTCACCGTCGTTTGCACGCGGGGTGAAACTCTCGGGCAGTTCGAGGTCGAAGCAGGTCATGATGTCGGGCTTGAGCTGCTGGCCCGACTGGTTCCAGTAGGCCACGAAGCTGACGGCCTTCGCCTGCCTGGCGAGCTCCGGCGGGATCGAGGCTTCCTCGCCGCATTCCTTGATCAGGTTCTCGTGAAGGCCGAGCCCGACCGGCTGTCCGCCCGCGACGGTATTGTCGAGCTGGCCGGGGAAGGTGGGCTTCTCGTAGGAGCGTCGCGGCACCCAGATATGCAGCCCGTCGTCCTTGCGGACATAGCCCGTCATGTGCGGCCCGCCGGCGCGCACGCCGAACCACGGCACCGCCGATCGCTCCATCGCCATCAGCATCGGCGTGCCGGACGCTGGCGTCACGGCATAGTCCTCCTCGCGCCAAAGGCCTTTGAAGTAGCCACGCTCGCGCAAGGAGAGGAGGAAGGCGCGCATCTCGGCCGTGCGCTTCGCTGCGGTGTCGAGCTTCGCATCGAGGCGCCAGGCGCCGTCCTCGCGCCTGAAGAGCCCGCAGCCCGCCACGACGTCGGCGGCGAAGTCATGATGGACGAAGCCGGCACGGTCGCGGCCGATGAACCAGGGTTCGAACTGGGCGAGGTCGGCGTTGTTGCAGCGCCTGATATGGTCGAGGAAGGACATGCGTTGGGGAGATAGCATAGAGTGCGGCCGATGACAGAAGATGAACTGCAGAAGCTCCTCGAAAAGTCGCTGCCGGTCACCGATTTGCATGGCCTGTTCGTCGAGGAGTGCCAGGACCAGGACATCCGGCTGCGTTTCTCGCTGGCCGCGGGGGAGACCTGGTCGATGCCGGCGCTGCTGTCGCTGGTCGACACCGCGCTCCGCGCCGCCGCGGGCCTCGAGACGCGGCTCACGCATCTCAACGTCACGGTACTGAAGCCCGCGCAGGAAGCCGATGTGCTGGCGCTGTCGCGCGTCATACGCCGCGACGGCGATTCAATTCACGCCGAGGCCTGGCTGTTCAGTCACACCGCGATCGATCCGATGCTGCACGCGACGGCGAGCCTACGCAGCCTCTTTCCACGCTGAGTCCACGACGCCCACGACGTCGCGCATGATCGCCGTCAGGTCGAAATCCTTGGGCGTGTAGACGCGCGCCACGCCCGCCTTGATCAGCGCCTCGGCGTCGGCCGGCGGGATGATGCCGCCCACTACCACCGGCACGTCGCCGATGCCGGCGGCACGGAGGCCGGCCAGCACGTCGCCCACCAGCGAGACATGGCCGCCCGACAGGATCGAGAGCCCGACCACGTGCACGCTCTCCTCGAGTGCTGCATTGACGATGCGCTCCGGCGTGAGGCGGATACCCTCGTAGACCACTTCCATGCCGCAATCGCGCGCACGCACGGCGATCTGCTCGGCGCCGTTGGAATGACCGTCGAGGCCGGGCTTGCCGACCAGGATCTTTATGCGCCGGCCGAGGCGCCGGGAGATCGTGTCGACCTCGCGGCGCACGGCCTCGAGGCGGCCGTCGGTCACGCCGGCGGCGCGGGCGACGCCGGTCGGCGCGCGATATTCACCGAACACCTGCCGCAGTGTGTCGGTCCATTCCCCGGTGGTGACGCCGGCCTGGGCACAGGCGATCGAGGCCGGCATGACATTGCGGTCTTCCTTGGCGGCCGACGCGAGTTCGGCCAGCGCCTTCTTCGCGGCAGTCGAATCGCGGGCCACGCGCCAGGCGTTCAGCCGTTCAATTTGGCCGCTCTCGACGCCGGCATCGACCGTCATGATCGAGCCCGCGCCTGTCGACAGCGGCGAGGCTTCGGCTTCGGTGAAGGCGTTGACGCCGACCACGGTCTGCTCGCCCGCCTCGATGGCCGAGAGCCGTTTGAGATTCGATTCGACCAACCGCTGCTTCATGTAAGCCGATTCGATGGCCGCCACCGCGCCGCCGATATCGTCGATCCTGGCCATCTCGGCCAGCGTCTCTTCCTTGAGCGAGGCGACCTTGGCCGCGATCTCGGTGCTGCCGTCGAAGATGTCGCCATATTCCAGCAGGTCGGTCTCGAAGGCCACGATCTGCTGCAGGCGCAGCGACCATTGCTGGTCCCACGGCCGCGGCAGGCCCAAGGCCTCGTTCCACGCCGGGAGCTGCACCGAGCGGGCGCGGGCGTTCTTGCTCATCACCACGGCCAGCATTTCCAGGAGGATGCGATAGACGTTGTTCTCGGGCTGCTGCTCGGTGAGGCCGAGCGAATTCACCTGCACGCCGTAGCGGAACAGCCGCTGCTTGGGATCGGTGACGCCGTAGCGGTTGAGCGTGATGTCTTCCCACATCTCGGCGAACGCCCGCATCTTGCACATCTCGGTGACGAAGCGGATGCCGGCATTCACGAAGAAGGAGATGCGGCCCACGACCTGCGGGAAGTCGGCATCAGGCACCTGGCCGCGTGCCTTCACGGCATCGAGCACGGCGATGGCGTTGGCCAGCGAGAAGGCCAGCTCCTGCACCGGCGTGGCACCTGCTTCCTGCAGGTGATAGCTGCAGACGTTCATCGGGTTCCACTTGGGAACCTCGCGGTAGGTGAAGCCGATCGTGTCGGCCGTCAGCCGCAGCGACGGCTCGGGCGGAAAGATATAAGTGCCGCGGGAAAGATATTCCTTGATGATGTCGTTCTGCGTCGTGCCCTGAAGCTTGTTGCGCGCCACGCCCTGTGCCTCGCCCGCCGCTATATAGAGAGACAGCAGCCACGCCGCCGGCGCGTTGATGGTCATCGACGTGTTCATCTTGTCGAGCGGGATGCCATCGAACAGCGCGCGCATGTCGCCAAGGTGACTGATCGGGACGCCCACCTTGCCGACCTCGCCGCGGGCCAGCGGATGGTCGCTGTCGTAGCCGGTCTGGGTCGGCAAATCGAAGGCGACGCTGAGGCCGGTCTGACCGCGCGCCAGATTGGTGCGGTAGAGCTCGTTGGACTTCTCGGCCGTGGAATGGCCGGCGTAAGTCCGGATCAGCCAGGGCCGATCCTTTTTGGGCGCCTGATGTTTGGGCGCAGGGGGCGTCGTCTTGGTCATGGTGGCGGCCAATGGCAGGGTTGACGTACACTCCCGTACACCAATAGATGCTGCACCGCAGCATGGAATATTTCGCAGTGCAGCCGAGAGAATTGGGCCAGCCTTGAGCCACGCCACCACCCCCTGGGGCCAAACCGCGGGGAGTGCGCCGGGCGGCGTCTTTGTGCCCGAGCCGACCCGGCCGGATCTGACGCCCAGCCGGCCGGTCTACGACGGCACCTTGGGCGAGCTTTACGCCATCTATCTGCGCCATCTCGTCTTGATGATCGTGACCCTGGGCTGGTCGCGGTTCTGGGGCCGCACCCGCATCCGCCGCTACGTCTGGAACCATCTCGCGATCCTGGGCGACCGCTTCGAGTATCGCGGTCGCGGTCGCGAGTTGCTGATCGGCTTCCTCTTCGCGATGGTGCTGCTCGCGGCCTGGGCCGGCCTGATGTACCTGGCCTGGATCTATGTCTTCCACGAGAAGCCGTTCGCCACCTTCGGGATGTTCGACATCTTCTCGTTGTCGGTGCTGCTGATCGGCTTTCCGCTCGCCTATGTCGGTCACTATGCCGGCCTGCGCTACAAGCTCTCGCGCACGCGCTGGCGCGGCATCCGTTGCGGCATGGCGGGTTCGGCCTGGCGCTACGGCGTGATCGCGACCTTCCTGCACTTCGCCAATGCCCTGACGGCCTACCTGCTGACGCCGGTGGTCTCTGTGAATCTCTCGCGGCCGCGCATCGCCAACACGCGACTGGGCACGCTGCCCTTCGCCTTCGCCGGCAACGCAGGCGACATCTACCGCCGCTACCTCGGCTACTATTTCCTGAACATCGTGGCGTGGATCGCGGCGGCCGTTGCCGTCTTCTTCACTGTTGGCGGCACGCTCGAGAGTCTTGGTGTATCAACGGACGATTTCCTGAAACTCTTCTCGAAGCCCAGCTTGCGCACGCTGCTGTTCGTGGTGGCGATCGCTTTCGCCGCCTACATCGTGTTCGGCCTGCTCATCCTGCCGCTGCGTTGCTGGTGGCAGGCCTACCTGATGCGCTACCTCGTGACCCACAGCCGCGCCGGCAACGTGTTGTTCGCCACCGCGATCTCGACGCGCCAGATGTGGGGCTTCCTGGTGTTGAATTACCTGATCGTGCTGCTGACCCTCGGCATCGGCTGGCCGTGGGTGATGCATCGCACGATGAAGCTGATCGCCGACCAGCTCTGGGTCTATGGCGCGCCCGATGGCGCCTCGATCGCCCAGCCGCCCGATCGCGGCCCGCGCTACGGCGAGGGCCTGCTCGACATGTTCGACGTGAGCGGGATCTGACGATGGCCGCTGCCTCGCGCTTCTACGACGGCATCACCGCGCAGGTGCACGAGGTCGGCGTGCGCGCCACTACTGGCGAGCTGATCATCTTCCGGCCCGCCGATTCGGGCATCGTGGCGCGCTGGCCGATCGACGAACTGGTCGTGCTGGGCGATGGCAACCACGAAGCGGCGCCGCCGGTCATGCGCCGTGACGGCGAGGCCCGCTTGGTCATCGAGGACATCGAGCTCAGGCAGCGGCTCGCCGCCCTCGTGCCTGAACTCGCGGCGCTCGACCACCGGCCGGCCCCGTTGGTCCCCAGGCTGGCGACGCTCGGCGTCACCTTGATGGCGCTGGTCGGGCTGTTCTGGCTCACCGTCGATTACGGCACCGAATATGCGGCACCCTGGCTGCCCTACAGCCTGCAGGCCAAGCTCGGCGAGACCGTGTTCGAGGAGCTGGTTGCCGACAAGGACCAATGCCACGGCGCGCAGGGGCTGGAGGCGATCAACAGACTCGCCAACGAACTCGCCCAGGCCGCAGGCTACGAGCACGAGGTCACCGTGCATATCGTCGAAGGCGGGCCGGTCAACGCCTTCACCCTGCCGGGCGGCATCCTGGTGTTCTATTCCGACCTGATCGACCAGGCCAAGGACCGCTCCCAGGTCGCGGGCGTGCTGGCGCACGAGATCGGCCATGTCGTGCATCATCATCCGATCAAGGGCATCGCGCGGCAGTACGGCATCGACCTGCTGATGAAGCTGGTGAGCGGTGGCTATTCCGATCTCCTGAACACGCTGAGCTCGGGCGGCAACATCCTGCTCGCGCTGCGCAACGGCCGCGCCTTCGAGCGCGAGGCCGACGCGACCGGCGTCGGGATGCTCGAGAAGCTCGGGCTCCGCGCCGACGGCATCGCCGGCTTCTTCGAACAGATGATGGAGAAGGAACCCAAGGACGCGGCCGCGGCCGCCGGCATCTGGTCGAGCCATCCGCCGACCCAGGAACGTATCGACGCCACCAAGCGGCCAACCACGGGCAAGCCCGCCTTCAGCGATGCCGACTGGAAGGCGCTGCGCGACGTCTGCAAGTGAGCGCGCGCATGCCTTTCATAGTGCTCGCGACATCCCTTGAATCGCCCGGCATCACCCCGTCTGATCGGCTCTATGCCGATGCGCTGGAGCGCCGCGGTTGTCGCGTCGTCGGTGCACCGTGGGACGGGCCGCGCGAGGCCTTTGCCGGCGCGCCGATGCGGTCGTGCTGCGCGCGACCTGGGGTTACTACCGGACGCTGGAAGCATTCCGAGATTGGACTGAGGCGATGGCCACGGCGACGCGGCTGTTCAATCCGATCGGTCTGGTGCGCTGGAACCTGCGCAAGGACTACGTCGGCAAGCTTGCGGCGGCGGGCGTCCGCGTGCCGCAATCGCACCTCGTGGCCTGCGAGGCTGATGCCATCGCCAAGGTGCTGGACGACGCGGGCTGGAATCAGGCCGTGGTGAAGCCCGCCTCGGGTGCATCGGGCCATTCCGTCGAGCTGGTAAAGCGCGCGACGCTTTTGGAACAAGTCGCCGGGCTTTCCGACGAGGCCCGCGCCTCGGAGCTGTCGCTGGTCTATTTCGATGGCGTTTTCAGCCACGCCATCCGCAAGCGCCCGCCGCCCGGCGAGTTCCGCAGCAACTCGCGCTATGGGCCGACTCGCACCGCCGAGACGCCGCCGCGTGAAGTGACGGAGCAGGGCGCGGCCTGCCTGCGCGCGCTGCCCGAGATGCCGCTCTATGCCCGCGTCGACGGCGTGGTTCGTGACGGCGAACTGATCGTGATCGAGGTCGAGGTGCTGGAGCCGGCGCTGTTCATGGAGTTCGATCCGCCGTCGGCCGATCACTTCGCCGAGGCGACGCTGAGGCGCCTCCGGCCGTGCAGGTAAAATGCCAGCAATCATAGATTTGCAAGATCAGCAGGTTTTGGGCTATATTCCTGATATCGTCGCCATGACGTGCATCTACTGCGCGGGCCGCCCGGTCACTTGCCCGGAGCGGCCTTTTTCGTGGCCGGTGGCAGCCCGAATTTTCAGACAGGTCCGTGGAGTGACCCCCTGGAGTTGGACAGGCTGTTCGGATCGGATCTGGACTAGAGTTGGCGGGCTTCGAGGAGAAGCCGATGCCGAATCGACGTTACAGCGAGATCTTCCGCCGTCAGGTGGTCGAAGAGATACTGAGCGGCGAGCACACGATGCTCGCCCAGTCACGGCGCTACGAGATCAGCCGCAGCCTTCTGCATGACTGGGTCGGCAAGTACCGAGCCGATGGCCTGGCGGCCGGGCGCTCGGCACGTGGCCTGCTGGCCGAGCAGGAGGCGCGGATCGCCGTGCTCGAACGCAAGATCGGGCAACTGACGCTTGAGAACGATCTGCTTAAAAAAACTACGGCGGCGCTGCGCCAACGCAACGCCGAGCCGCCCTCCGTGGTCAGCGGCCCGGTGGTCTCGGCGTCGCCCAAGGCTGCCGGCTCATGAACGTCGCGCGCTCGAGCTACTACTACCGAGCCAAGGCCCGCGGCGCTGATCGCGAGGTCCTGGTCGAGCGCCTGCGGGCCATCAAGGCTGCCATGCCGGCCTACGGCTACCGCCGGGTGACCGCCCAGCTCCGTCACGACGGGCTGGTGATCAACCGCAAGAGAGTGCAGCGGCTGATGCGCGAGAATGGCCTGCTGGCCAAGAACAAACGCCGCTTCATCGTGACCACCGACTCCGGCCATGGCCGCACCGTCTTCCCCAACCGGGCCCGGCATATCGTTCCCGCCGGGCCCAACCAGCTGTGGGTCGCCGACCTGACCTACATCGCCATCGACCGCGGCTTCGTCTATCTGGCCGCCATCCTCGACGCCTGGTCGCGCCGCGTCGTCGGTTACGCCGTCGGCCGCAGCCTCGACAGCCGCCTGGCCCTGGCTGCCCTCGACGCCGCCATCGCCACACGACGACCGCCACCCGGCTGCGTTCATCACTCCGACCAGGGCATCCAGTACGTCAGCATGGCCTACTGCAGGCGGCTGGCCGATCACGGCCTCGAAGGCTCGATGAGCCGCCGCGGCAACCCCTACGACAATGCCAAGGCCGAGAGCTTCATGAAGACGCTCAAGGTCGAGGAGGTCTACGTCGCCGACTACAGAAAATACGCCGACGTCGTCGAGCGGTTGCCCCGCTTCATAGACGACATCTACAACAGCCAAAGGCTCCACTCCGCCCTCGGATACTGGAGCCCCGTTCAGTTCGAGTTCAACAACGCCCGGCAGCCTGTCCTGATCCAGCCCTGACACCTGTCCAGTCGATGGGGGTCACTCCACCGACGATTTGAGCTTCGTTGAAAAGAATCGTCCGGTCCAAGCGGGCCGGCGTTTTGCGAATTTTCAGACAGACACATCTCGGACAACTCGTGTCCGAAATTCGCTCAACCCGTGATGCGCTGCCCGCCGATCCGGTGGTCCTTGAGGATCTCCGGCCGGAAGGCGAGGCCATGGCCCGGCCGCTCGGGCGGCGACATCATGCCGGTCTTGGACGGCAGCACCGGCTCGATCCAGAGGTCGTCGTTCCAGGTCATGTATTCGAGGTAGTTGGCGTTTGGGATCGAGGCCATGACGTGGACCATGGTCTCGTGGAAGAGATGCGGCGCGATGCGGATGCCCCAGGGCTCGGCCGCCGCCGCGATCTTGCGCAGTTCGCTAAAACCGCCGCGCATCGGGTCGGGCTGCAGGATGGGCACGCTGTGGGGTGCCTCGAAGAAGGGGCGGAGGTCATTCCGGCCAAAATGACTCTCGCCGCCGACAATCCGCGTCTTGAGCGCGGCAGCGATGCGTCGGTAGCCGGAAAAATCCTCGGCCACGACAGGCTCCTCCAGCCAATAGGGATCGAACTCGTCGATGCGATGGCCGGCCTGGATGGCAGTGTCGGCATCCCAGCCCATGTTGACGTCGATCATGATTTCCACGCCGCCACCCAGCGCCTCGCGCATCGCCTTCACGTTCTCGACGTCCTCGCGCCATGGCCTGATGTGCGCGACCTGCATCTTGATCGCCTTCAGCCCCTGCGCCGTGAATTCCCTGGCACGGGCGATCATGCCGTCGCGGCCGAGGCCGCGGAACACGCCCGAGCCGTAGGCGGGGATCTCGGTGCGCGCGGCACCCCACAGCCGGAACAGCGGCAGGCTCGCGCGCTTGCCGACGATATCCCACAGCGCCATGTCGACGGCGCTTTGCGCGAACACGGTGACGCCCATGCGGCCCAGCCAGAAGTTGCTCTTGTAGAGCGTCTGCCAGATCGCCTCGATCTCGGTGGCGTCGCGGCCGATCACATGCGGGGCAATGAGTTCCTTCATGCAGGCATCGAGCGTGTGCAGGCCGCCGCGCAGCGGCATCAGGTAGCTCATGCCGATGAGCCCGCCCTGGGTCTCGATCTCGAGCACGAAGATGTCGCGCTTGGTCTCGATCTTCAGCCCGGCCGCCGGCGGCTTGCCGTGCCAGGGCACCTCCAGAAGGGTCGTGCGCAGTTCGGTGATGGTGGTCGCGGTGGTCATTGCCGGGGCTCCCTGGGAACGGTGTCCTTCTCGAGATTGCAGTTCTGGCAGTGGCGGCGGGACCAGAAATTCGGCCCGTCGAGCGTGGCCATGAAGCGGTCCCCGCAGCGCGGGCAGCGGAAATCGTAGAGGCGCCAGGCGGCGAGCAGGGCGCCGAGGACGCAGCCGCCGACGAACAGGTCGCTGGGCCATATCTTCAGGCAGGCGAAGACGATCACGATCATCGCGAGCACGGAGAAGATCCGCGACCGGCGGTCCTGCCAAGCCTTCTTGTAACGGTCTGATTCGGTCAATTCCGCTGCCTTCCGCTGGTCTTTCTTTATGAGGCCTGGAGACTATGATGCGCGCCCCATGAGCCAGTCCAACCGCATCTATCTCTTCGACACCACCCTGCGAGACGGCGCCCAGACCCAGGGCGTGGATTTCACCGTGGCCGACAAGGTCGCGATCGCGCGCGAGCTCGATTTGTTGGGCATCGATTATATCGAGGGCGGCTGGCCCGGCGCCAACCCGACCGACGACCGCTTTTTCGCCGAACCGCCAGAATTCAAGAACGCCAAGTTTACCGCCTTCGGCATGACGCGGCGCGCCGGCCGCAGCGCCGCCAACGATCCCGGCCTCGCCGCCATCCTGGCCACCAGGGCGCGCAATGTCTGCATGGTCGGCAAGACCTGGGACTTCCACGTCGACGTGGCGCTCGAGGTCGACCGCACCGAATACCTCGAGATGATCGGCGATTCGCTGGCCTATGCGAAGACGCGCATGGAAGAGGTGATGTTCGACGCCGAACATTTCTTCGACGGCTACAAGGCCAACCCCGACTATGCGATGGCCTGCCTCGCCGCCGCCGACAAGGCCGGTGCGCGCTGGCTGGTGCTGTGCGACACCAACGGCGGGACCCTGCCGCACGAGATCGAGCGCATTGTCGGCGAGGTGGCCAAGAAGATCCCGGGCGAGCGCCTGGGCATCCACACCCACAACGACACCGAGAACGCCGTCGCCAACACGCTGGCCGCGGTACGTGCCGGCGTCCGCCAGGTCCAGGGCACGATCAATGGCCTGGGCGAGCGTTGCGGCAACGCCAACATGCTCGCGCTCATTCCCAACCTCGTGCTCAAGATGGGCTTCGAGACGGGCTTGAAGGAAGACGCGCTGCAGCGGCTCACGCATCTGTCGCGCCTGCTCGACGATCGTCTCAACGTCGTGCCCAACCGCAGCGCCGCCTACGTCGGCACCCGCGCTTTCGCACACAAGGGCGGCTTGCATGTCTCGGCAGTTGAAAAGGATCCCAAGACCTACGAGCACATCGACCCGGAACTGGTCGGCAACCAGCGCATCATCGTGGTCAGCGACCAGGCGGGCCGTTCCAACATCATGGCGCGCTTCCGCCAGATCGGCCTCGAGGTCGATCCGAAGGATCCTCGCGTCGCGCGGCTGCTCGAGATCGTGAAGGAGCGCGAGGCCGAGGGTTACGCCTACGATGGCGCCGATGCCTCGTTCGAACTTTTAGCGCGCCATGAACTCCATACGGTGCCCGACTACTTCCTCCTGCAGAGCTTCCGCGTGATGTCCGAGCGACGGGTCAACGCGCGCGGCCAGCTGATCGCACTCTCCAAGGCGACGGTGAAGCTCGACGTGGCCGGCGGGCGGGCGATGGAAGTGGGCGAGGGCAACGGCCCGGTGAACGCGCTCGATGCTGCGCTGCGAAAGGCGCTGCTGCCGATCTATCCCGAACTCGAGGACATGCGGCTGGTCGACTTCAAGGTGAGGATCCTCGACTCGGCCGGCGGCACGGCGGCGACCACCCGCGTCATGATCGAGAGTGCGGATGCGAAGGGGCAGCGCTGGAGCACCATCGGCGTGTCGCCCAACATCGTCGACGCCTCGTACAACGCGCTCTACGACGCCATCACCTACAAGCTGTTCCGTGATGGAGCCCAGCCCGCGCAGCGGGCCCAGAAGTAAGGGCCGCGCAGCGGGTTTAGCCTAGCTGCCATGCCGGCGTCGCCAGTTGACCTAGGAGAGGTCGGGGCAGACCATATCTGGCGTGCGAGACGGAGAGCATCTGGATACCCAGAACCCGCCCATCGCGGCGGCCGTTTCCCGGCAGCCGCGACTGTCCGGTCGTGTGCTCGCCCGTGCCTCCATGTGGCTGCTGCCGCTGTTCGTTCTGGCCGCGACGCTGTTCTTCTGGCTGTCGTCCGGGCGATTCATTGCGACCGACAATGCCTATGTGAAGGGCGACCGCGCCCAGATCGCCACCGAGCTCAGCGGCATCATCGTCGAGGTGCCGGTGAAGGAGAACCAGGCGGTGTCGCGCGGCCAGCTCCTGTTCAAGCTCGACGACCAGTCCTATCGCCTGGCGCTGGTTAGGCTAGAGGCTGAAATCGAGACGTCGCGCGCCGAGATCCGCGGCCTGCGCGCGCAATGGCGCGTCAAACGCGAGGAGATCAAGGCCGCGCTCAGCCAGCAGACCTATGCCGTGGCCGAGTTCGAGCGGCAGTCGGGGCTGGCCGAGAAGAAGATCGCCTCGACCCAGAAGCTCGAGGAGGCACGCCTCGCGCTCGACGTCGCACGCCAGCGCATCTCGGCGGCGGAGGAGGACCTCACCCGCATCGAGGCGGCGCTGGCCGGCGATCGCCGGATCCGCACCGACGATCATCCGAAGGTGAAGCAGATGGTCGCGGCGCGTGACGAGGCGTTGCTGCAGCTTCGCCGCACTACGGTCGAATCGCCGCTCGCCGGCGTCGTCGCCAAGCGGCCGGTGCCGGGCAGTTACGCCACCGCCGGCGTGCCGGTGATGGTCGTCGTGGCCGACACCGACCTCTGGGTCGAGGCCAACTTCAAGGAGACCGAGCTCACGCGCGTGCGGCAGGGCCAGACGGCCACGATCCACGTCGACACCTATCCCGACTCGGTCTGCACCGGCTCGGTGCTGAGCATCGCCCAGGCGACGGGCGCGGAGTTCGCCGTGCTGCCGCCGCAGAACGCCAGCGGCAACTGGGTGAAGGTAGTGCAGCGCATCCCGGTGCGCATTGCCGTCGCCTGCCGCCAAGGCGACCCGCCGCTCCGCGTCGGCATGAGCACGACGGTCGAGATCGACACCGGCCACAGCCGCTCGCTGGGCGGCCTCCTGGCCGGGTTGGGCAAGTCGCTCGGCCTGTCGAGCGCGTCGGCCACAATCAAATCCCAGGATGCAAAGCCCTAGGGCGATGGCGCCGGCGGTCGATCCGGCGGTGCTGCGCCGCCGCCGCCTGATCACTTTCACGGTGATGGCCGCCACCATCATGCATGCGTTGGACGGCACCATCGCCAACGTGGCGCTGCCGTCGATCCAGGGCTCGCTATCGGCCACCCAGGAGCAGGTCTCGTGGGTCGTCACCTCCTACATCGTGGCCTCGGCCATCATGACTCCGCTCGCCGGCTTCTGCGCCATGCGCTTTGGCCTCCGCCGCACGCTCGCCACCTGCGTCGTCGGTTTCACCATCGTCTCGATGCTGTGCGGCGCGGCGCAGTCGCTCGACCAGCTCGTGTTGTTCCGCGCCCTGCAGGGTGGCTTTGGCGCCGCGCTCGTGCCGGTCTCGCAGGCCATCATGATGGATACCTATCCGCGCGAGGAGCAGGGCAAGGCGATGGCGATGTGGGGCGTCGGCACCATGCTGGGCCCGATCGCCGGCCCCTCGCTGGGCGGCTGGCTGACCGACGAGTTCAGCTGGCGCTGGGTGTTCTACGTCAACCTGCCGGTCGGCATCCTCTGCACGCTGGGCATCCTGGCGCTGGTGCGCGACAGCGTGCACGACCGGCCGCGGCGCTTCGACCTGCTGGGCTTCACCTTGCTGGCCGTTGCCATCGGCTCGTTCCAGCTCATGCTCGACCGCGGCCACATGCTCGACTGGTACGATTCGGTCGAGATCATCGGCGAGACGCTGGTGGCGGGCGTCGCCTTCGCCATGTTCCTGGTCCACATGATGACCGACCGCCAGCCGTTCCTGTCGCGCGACCTGTTCCGCGACCGCAACCTCTGCGTCGGGCTCATCTTCACGGCACTCGCGGGTCTCGTGCTGATCGTCTCGGCGACCCTGATGCCGCCATTCCTGCAGCAGCTCATGGGCTATCCCGTGCTCACGACCGGTATCGTGCTAGCGCCGCGCGGCGCCGGCATGATGGTGTCGATGATGCTGGTGTCGCGCCTGATCGGGCGCATCGACTCGCGCCTGCTCATCGCCATCGGCTTCGCCCTTTGCGCGTTGTCGCTGTGGGATATGACGTTGTTCAATTTCGACGTGAGCGAAAATCACATCATCTGGAACGGCGTGCTGCTGGGCTTCGGGCTCGGCCTCGTCTTCCCGCCGCTCACCGTCCTCACCTTCGCCACCTTGCCGCCCAGGCTGCGCACCGAGGGTGCGGCGACCAATGCGCTGCTGCGCAATCTCGGTGCCAGCATCGGCATTGCCGTGCTGGTCTCACTGCTGGCCAGCAACACACAGCAGAACCGCGCCGACATCGTCGAGAAGTTCACGCCCTTCCATCCCGGCTGGCCGCTCGGTCGCGGCCTGCCCGGCGCCGACCCCGCATTGCTCGCTGTCTGGGATGCCGAGATCAACCGCCAGGCGGCGCTGATCGGCTATCTCAACGACTTCCGGGTCATGATGATCTGCTCGCTGGTGCTGATCCCGCTGCTGTTCCTGATGCGGCGCCCGGCCCTTATCGTAACGCGCTAACCACGTTATACGGCGGCATGGGACGAGCTTCGAAGGGCCGCGCGACCGCCATCACCACGCCCGTGATCATCCTGGTGCGCCCGCAGCTTGGCGAGAACATCGGCATGGCGGCGCGCGCGATGCTGAACTGCGGCCTCTCGACCCTGCGCCTGGTGAGTCCGCGCGATGGCTGGCCGAACGACAAGGCGCAGCGCGCCGCCTCGGGCGCCGATGTCGTGCTGGAGAACGCCGAGGTGTTCGACAGCGTGGCCGAGGCGGTTGCCGATCTCGAACGGGTGGTGGCGACCACGGCGCGCAACCGCGAGCTGACGCAGCGCATCCTGACGCCGCGGCACGCCGCCGCCGAGGTGCGCGGCTGGATCGGGCAGGGCGAGCGGGTCGGCATTCTGTTCGGGCCCGAGCGCACCGGACTGGAGAACGACGACATGGTCCACGCCGACACCGCGCTCTCGATCCCGCTCAATCCGCAGTTCTCGTCACTCAACGTGGCGCAGGCCGTGCTGCTGGTGTCTTACGAATGGGCCGCCGCCGGCGATGCGACGCCCGCCTCGCGCATGGCCGAGCACGCGACGCGGCCGGCCACCAAGGAAGAGCTGCAGAACCTGTTCGACCATCTCGAGCGCGCACTCGACCAGTCTGGCTTCCTGCGCAACAAGGACATGCGGCCCTCCATGGTGCTCAACCTCAAGGCGCTGCTGCAGCGCGCCGAGATGACCGAGCAGGAGGCCCGCACCTTCCACGGTGTCATCAAGTTTCTCTCCAAGGGCAAGCACGAGGAATAACAATGTCCACGACGGCAAGAATCTCCTGGGTCGACGGCGCGCTGTTCGTTGCCGAAGCGGGCAGTGGCCACACCATCACCATGGACGGCTCGCCCGACGTCGGCGGCCGCAACCTGGCGCCGCGGCCGATGGAGGTGGTGCTGATGGGCATGGGCGGCTGCACCGCCATCGACGTCGTCTCGATGCTGAAGAAGCAGCGCCAGGATATCGAGGGTGTCGAGGTGGCCCTGGTCGCCGGACGGGCCGACGATCATCCCAAGGTCTTCACCTCGGTGAAGCTGGTCTACACGGTCCGCGGCCGGAAACTGAACAAGGCGCTGATCGAACGGGCGGTCAGCCTGTCGGACGAGAAGTACTGCTCGGCCACCGCCATGGTGCGAAAGTCGGCCGAAATCACCCATGAAGTGGTTCTGGTCGAGATCTAAGTCATTGATTTCAATGGCAGAACGCCTGCTTGACTAAGCGGCGTTCGAAAGTATGTTCCGCCCTTCTCTGGAGAACGTGGTCGCGGACCTTTTTGGACCTCGCCCCGCCCCGATCTCGTATCGGACCAAGGCCTATCCGGACAACAGCGAACCCGATGAATTTGGGTCGCAAAAACCGATGGAGTGCTGCGTGAGCAAGCGCGCGAATTCGAAGTACAAGATCGACCGCCGCCTCAGGGTCAACCTGTGGGGCCGTCCCAAGAGCCCGATCAACAAGCGTGAGTACGGTCCCGGCCAGCATGGCCAGGGTCGCACCAAGCCGACCGACTATCGGCTGCAGTTGATGGCGAAGCAGCGTCTCAAGGGCTACTACGGCTCGGTCGGCGAGCGGCAGCTCCGCCGCTATTATCTCGAGGCCGTGCGCCGCAAGGGCGACACCGGCGAGAACCTGGTTGAGCTGCTCGAGCGCCGGCTGGACGCGGTTATCTACCGCATGAAATTCGCCATCACCGTGTTCGCCTCGCGCCAGCTGGTGAGCCACGGCCACGTCAAGGTGAACGGCAAGCGGGTGAACATCGCGTCGTACCTGGTGAAGGACAACGACGTGATCGAGCTGACCTCGAAGGCCAAGGAAATGGCCCGGGTCATCGAGGCCACCCAGACCGCCGAGCGCGACGTGCCGGAATACGTCACGGCCGACCATCAGGCGATGAAGGGCAGCTACATCCGCGGGCCGAAGCTGGCCGACGTGCCGTACCCGGTCCAGATGGAGCCGTCGCTGGTCGTCGAGTACTACAGCCGCTAAACGAGGCTCTCGCCTCCAGATCCTGCGAAAACCCGCCCTTTGTGGCGGGTTTTTTGCTTGGAATCCTTGATCCTGCCGCGGTTGTGACTGTCCGGCGGGGGAAGCTGGGACTATAATCCCGTGGGGATTGGGGTTTGGAGACTTCGGATATGCGGAAGGTCCGTCTGGCGGTCTTGGCGACGGTTGCGATCGTGGCCTGCGGCACCGCCTACGTTTATCGCGATGATGTGGCGCAGCGTCTGGGGTTCGGCGTGGCGGCGAAAGCCGCCGAGCAGGCCCAGAGCAGTCCTGCCGCCGCGGCGCAGCCACAGGGCCGGCGCGGTCGCGCCAGTCCCGGCGGACCAGTTCCCGTCGTGGTCGCCAAGATCGCCCAGAAGCCGATGCCGGTCATCGTCGATGCCGTGGGGACGGTGCAGGCGATCGCCTCCATCCAGATCAAGCCGCGCATGGACAGCCAGATCATGAAGGTCCACGTCGAGGAGGGTGCGCTGGTCAAGGAAGGCGACCTGCTGTTCGAACTCGATTCGCGCACGCTCAAAGCCCAGCTCGGCCAAATCGACGCCCAGATCCGCAAGGACCAGGCCCAGCTCGTGCAAGCCCGACGCGACCATCAGCGCTATGAGGATCTGCTGTCGAAGAACGCCGGCACCGTGGTGCAACGCGACAATGCGCACACCTCGGTCAAGGCGGCCGAAGCCCAGCTCGAGGCCGACGAGGCGGCCAAGGCGAGCGTGACGACGCTGCTCACCTACACCGAGATCAAGGCGCCGGTGTCGGGCCGCATTGGCTCGATTTCGAGCAAGGCCGGTGCGGTCGTCCGGGTCGGCGACAATTCGGTCGCCAGCACGCTGGCAACCATCAACCAGGTCGATCCGATCTTCGTCTCCTTCGCGATCCCGCAGGTGCTCCTGCCCGACCTGCGCGCCGCCATGGCCAAGGGCCCGGTCAAGGTCACCGCGATCGTCGACGAGGCCAAGAAGCAATCCGGCGCGATGGCGTTCATCGAGAACACCGTCGATCCCAACACCGGCACGGTGACCGCCAAGGCGCGTATCGCCAATGCCAACGAGCTCCTGTGGCCCGGCCAGTTCGTCAAGGTCGAGGTCATCCTCGGCATCGAACCAGAGGCGGTCGCAGTTCCGTCGGCAGCGGTCCAGCTTTCGCCGCAAGGCGCCTATGTGTTCGTCGTCAAGGATGGCACGGCCGAGGTCCGGCAGGTTGTCGTCAGCCGCACCCAGATGGGCGAGTCGGTGATCGGCAAGGGCCTTGCCGATGGCGAGTCGGTCGTGGTCGATGGCCAGCTCCGGCTAGTCAACGGCGCTGCGGTCGCCGTGCGGCCCTCGCCGACCGAGGTGGCCAAGCCCCCGGCGCCGCCGCGCGGCTGATCGGGACGGAGACCGGATATGAACCTGTCAGAACTCTGTATCCGCCGGCCGGTGATGACGCTCCTGGTGATGGCGTCGTTCATCATCGCCGGCCTGTTCGCCTACAAGCAGCTTCCCGTCGCCGCGATCCCGCGCGTCGAATTTCCGACCATCCAGGTGACGGCCCAGCTTCCCGGCGCCAGCCCCGAGACGATGGCGGCGTCGGTGGCGTCGATCCTCGAGCGCCAGTTCTCGACCATCGCCGGCGTGACGACGATGACGTCGACCTCGTCGCTCGGCAACACGTCGATCGTCCTGCAGTTCGACCTCAATCGGAGCATCGACGGCGCCGCGCTCGATGTGCAGTCGGCGATCTCCTCGGCGATGCGGCGCCTGCCGCCGGAAATGACGACGCCGCCCAGCTTCCGCAAGGTCAATCCGGCCGACTGGGCGGTGATGTTCCTGGCGCTGCGCTCCTCACAGGTGCGGCTGTCGGACATCGACGCCTTTGCCAACCGGGCGATCCTGCCGCGCGTCTCGACCCTGCCCGGCGTCGCCCAGGTCCTGATCTTCGGCTCGCAGAAATTCGCCGTGCGCGTGCGGGCCGATCTCGACCAGCTGGCGGTGCGCGGGCTCACCATGCAGGAGCTGCAGAGCGCCGTCGTCAACGCCAACTCGAGCAAGCCGGTCGGCTCGATCGCCGACCAGAAGCAGAACGCCATCCTCGACGCCACCGGGCCGATCAACAAGGCAGCCGACTATATGCCGGTGATCGTGAGCTGGCAGAACGGCGCGCCGGTGCGCCTGTCCGACGTCGCCACCGCCATCGACAGCGTCGAGAACGACAAGGTCGCAAGCTGGCTCGACGGCACGCGCGCCATCATCATGGGCGTCTACCGCCAGCCCGATGCCAACACCGTCGAGGTCGTCGATCGCGTCAAGGCGATCCTGCCGCAAATCCAGGCCGAGCTGCCGCCGGGCGTCGAGGTCCGGTTGCTTGCCGATCGTTCCAAGTCGATCCGCGAGGCCGTCGAGGATGTGGAATTCACGCTCATCCTCGCCGCCGTGCTGGTGATCATTGCGATCTACTTCTTCCTGCGCAGCTTCAGGGCGACGCTCATTCCGGCGGTCGCGCTGCCGATCTCGATCATCGGCACCTTCGCCGGCATGTATTGCTTTGGCCACTCGATCGACAACATATCGCTGCTGGCGCTGACCCTGGCTGTCGGTTTCGTCGTCGACGATGCCATCGTCATGCTCGAGAACATCGTGCGTCACATCGAGGCCGGCGAGAAACCGATGGAGGCCGCTTTAAAGGGCTCCAAGGAGGTCGGCTTCACCATCATTTCGATGACGCTGTCGCTGGTCGCGGTGTTCATTCCGGTGCTGTTCATGGGCGGCGTGGTCGGCCGCATGTTCAACGAATTCGGCCTCGTCATCAGCATGGCGATCCTGATTTCCGGCCTGGTGTCGCTGACGCTGACGCCGATGCTGTGCTCGCGGCTGCTGAAGCCCATCAACCACCAGGAGAAGCACAACTTCCTGCTCAGGCTCTTCGAATGGAGCTTCAAGAAGGTCACCGACGGCTACGCCTGGGCGCTGCAGCGCACCGTCAGGATGCCGCGCATCGTCCTCGCCTTCACGCTCGGCACCTTCGTCGTGACCGCGATCATGTTCCAGGCGGTGCCCAAGGGCTTCTTTCCGTCCGAGGATATCGGCCAGATCACCGGTTCGACGGTCGGCCCCGACGACGCCTCGTTCGACGCCATGGTCGCCCGTCAGTCGGCGTTGGCGGAGGTCATCCGGCGTGACCCCGATGTCGCCTCGGTGGTGTCGACGGTCGGCGGCGGCAACGCTGCGGCGACGGTCACGTCCGGGCGCATGTTCATCATGCTGCGCGACAAGCCCGAACGGAAGGACAGCGCCCAGCAGGTGATCGCCCGCTTGCGCCGCGCCACAGCCACGGTGCCCGGCATCAACATCTTCTTCCAGGCGGTTCAGTCGATCAACATCGGCACGACCCAGACGCGGGCCCAGTACCAGTTCGGCATGCGCTCGAGCGATCTGGCCGCTCTGCGCGAACTCGCGCCGCGGGTGGAAGAGCGCATGCGGCGCATTCCGAGCATCCTCGACGTCAACAGCGATCTGCAGGTCCGCGCCCGCTCGGCGCTGATCGAGATCGACCGCGACGTCGCTTCGAGGCTCGGCGTGTCGGTCGATCAGATCCGGCTGCTGCTCTATTCGGCTTTCGGCTCGCGTCAGGTTTCGACCATCTACGCCTCGGACGACACCTATCAGGTAATCCTCGAGGCCGATCCGAAGTACGCCGACACCAGCGATATCCTGCGCCGCCTGCAGGTGCGCACGCCCAACGGCAGTCTGGTGCCGCTCGATACGCTGGCCAAGCGCATCGACAAGCCGACGGCGCTCACCGTCAACCACATCGCCCAGCTTCCCTCGGTGATCATCTCGTTCAATCTGGCGCCGGGCATCGCGCTTGGCCAGGCGGTTGCCGACATCGAGGCGGCGGCAGCCGAAGTCGGCCTGCCGGCGAGCGTCGCCACGAGTTTCGAAGGCAGCGCCCAGGTCTTCCAGCAGGCAGTGGCGAACCAGGGGCTGCTGCTGTTTGCCGCCGTGCTGGTGATCTACATCATCCTCGGCATCCTCTACGAGAACTTCATCCACCCGCTCACCATCCTGTCGGGCCTGCCGTCGGCCGGCATCGGAGCGCTGGCCACGCTGATGTTGTTCGGCATGGACCTCAGCGTCATCGCCATGATCGGCGTCGTCATGCTGATCGGCATCGTCAAGAAGAACGCCATCATGATGGTCGACTTCGCGATCGAGCGCCGCTCGCAGGGCGCGTCGGCCGAGCAGGCGATCGTCGAGGCGGCAGCGCTCCGCTTCCGCCCCATCATGATGACCACCGTGTGCGCGCTGCTCGGTGCGCTGCCGATCGCCATCGGCGCCGGCGCCGGCGCCGAGCTGCGCCAGCCGCTCGGCATCACCGTGGTCGGCGGCCTGCTGGTGTCGCAGCTTCTCACGCTGTTCATCACGCCGGTCGTCTACATCTGGTTCGACCGGCTGACCGGCATGCGCTTCAGCCCGGGCTGGGCCAAGCGCTGGCGGGTCAAGGGCCGGGCGCCGGCAGCCCCTGCCGAGTAGATATCCTCCATCACCGCGAGTGTTGACCGCATGACCGACGATATCGGTGCATTTGTGCGTGGCCCCCGTGTCCGCATCGAAGGCCGCCCCGGCGGGCCGCTCCAGGGTCTCACTTTCGCCGCCAAGGATCTGTTCGACGTTGCCGGCGTGCCGACAGGCGGCGGCAACCACGACTGGCCCACCGGCCGGCCGGTGCCGACCGGGAATGCCTGGGCGGTGCAGACCCTGCTCGATGCCGGCGCCACCCTGATCGGCAAGACCATCACCGACGAGGTCTCGCTCGGCATCCTGGGCGAGAACGCCTTCGACGGCACACCGGTCAACGTCCGCGCGCCCGGCCGCGTGCCGGGCGGTTCGTCGTCGGGATCGGCGGCCGCGGTCGCAGCCGGCCTTTGCGACACCGCGCTCGGCACCGATACCGGCGGTTCGGTCCGGGTGCCGTCGAGTTTCTGCGGCCTCTATGGCATCCGCCCGACGCACGGGCGCCTCGACGTGACCGGCATGCTGCCCCAGGCGCCGACCTCGGATACGACCGGCTGGTTTGCGCAGTACGCCGTGACTTTCGCCAAGGTGTCGTCGGTGCTGCTGAGCGAGACGATTCCCACCGCACTGCCGACCAAGCTGCCCGACAAGCTTATAGTGGCGGTCGACGCCTTCGGCTTTGCCGATGCCAATGTGGCGACGGCGCTTCAGCCGATGGTGAAGCGCCTGGCAGCCCTCGTCGGCTCCAGCCGCGAGGAGATCATGGCACCGCAGGGGCTTTCGGTGTGGGCGCGGGCCCAGCGAAGCCTGCAGCCTGTCGAGGCCTATGCGACGTTCAAGGACTGGCTCGACAAGGGCAATCCGCGCTTTGCCTTCTCGGTCGCCAAGGCGCTGGTGATGGGCTCGATGACGCCGCAGGTCGACCAGACCTGGGCCGCCCTGATGCGCCAGGAAGTGCGCAGCCGGATGAAATACCTGCTGCCGGCCGGCACCATCCTCTGCCTGCCGACGACGCCGTTCCCGGCGCCTCTCACGGGCCAGCCCTTGTCGGTGCTCGATCAGCTGCGCGACCGCATCACCTGCCTCTGCGCGCACGGAGGCCTCGCCGGCCATCCGCAGGTCAATATTCCCGGCACGACGGTCGATGGTCTGCCCATAGGCCTCTCGATCATCGGCGCGCGCGGCAGCGATGCCACGCTGGTTGCTGTGGCCCAGGCTCTGGAGAAAGTTTCGTGACTGATCGCACCCCCAACATTCCCGAAGTCGTCGCCGAAGTGAGTGATTTGTTCGAACGCTACGAGCAGGCGCTGATCGACAAGAACGTCGACGTGCTCGACGCCACCTTCTGGAACAGCCCGCACACGATCCGTCTGGCGAATAACGAGCATGGCTACGGCTTCGACCGCATCCATGCCCATCGCGTGGCGCGGGTGCCGGGGCGCCCTGTTCCTGTTCTGGCTGGGCTACGCCTATATCCGCAATTCCCATGTCCGCATCGACGTGTTCACGTCCAGCAAGACGCCGCGCCAGCAGGCAAAGCTCGAGGTGTTCGGCATCATCGTCTTCGCCATTCCCTATTGCGTCGTGGCCACGTATTTCTCGTTTCTGTTCGCTCATGTTTCGTTCCTCCAGAACGAGCGTTCGGACGCTCCCAATGGGCTCGAATACCGCTGGATCCTGAAGGGATGCCTGTTCCTGGGTCTGGTCCTCGTCGACCTGGCGGTCGCCTCGGTCCTGATGCGAAAACTCGTCATGCTGTTCGGCTCCCCGGACCTCGCCGCGCGCGCCTCGTCGCCCGCGGCCAGTCACTGAGGGAGACGGGCCATGGAATGGATCGCAGACCATCTCTCCGTGCTGATGTTTCTCGTGCTCACGTTCATCATGTTCGTGGGCTATCCGGTGGCATTCGTCCTGGGTGGCGTGGCACTTGCCTTCGGAGCACTGGGCATTGCCCTCGACGTGTTCCGCCCGGCGCAGTTCGGCAGCCTGATTCCCCGCATCTGGGGCCAAGCCGTGCAGAACCAGGTGCTCATTGCCGTCCCGATGTTCGTGTTCATGGGCACGATCCTGGAGAAGTCGGGCGTTGCCGACGAGCTGTTGAAGGCCCTTCAGGTGATTACGCGCCGGATTCCCGGCGGGCTCGCGATTTCGGTCACCGTGATGGGAACCATCATGGCGGCGACCACGGGCATCGTCGGCGCCTCGGTGATCATGCTCACCTTGATCGCGCTCCCGACCATGCTGGAACGCGGCTATTCCAAGGAACTGTCGGTCGGCACCATCGCCTCGGCCGGCACGCTTGGCATTCTGATACCGCCCAGCATCATGCTGGTCATCATGGGCGACCTCATGACGCTGTCGGTCGGGACGCTGTTCACCGCCGCCATCCTGCCGGGCCTGCTGCTGGCGGGCATCTATCTCGTCTACATCTGCATCTACGCCGCGCTCTATCCCAAGATGGCGCCACCCCTCTCGGCGGCTGAAGGGCCGCAGAGCGCGATCGAGTTGATCCGTCTGGTGCTGCGCAGCTTCCTGCCGCCGGCATTCCTGATCTTCGTCGTCCTGGGGTCGATCTTCGGTGGCTGGGCCACGCCGACCGAGGCCGGCGGCACAGGGTGTGCCGGTGCGCTGTTGCTGGCGTGGTGGAACAAGCGACTCAACCTGAAGATGTTGAACGAGGTGATCGAGAGTTCGGCGCTTACCAACGCCCTGGTCTTCTTCATCATCTTCGGCGCGACGCTGTTCTCCTTCGTGTTCCGGGCGCTCGGCGGCGACGATCTGGTGATCGAACTGCTGAAGGCGGCCGGTATCGACACGGGATGGGAGATCCTGATCTTCGTGATGGTGCTGGTCTTCATCATGGGGTTCTTCTTCGACTTCCTCGAGATCTGCCTGATTGTGCTCCCGATCTTTGCGCCGATTCTCCTGAAGGTCGATTTCACGCCGCACATCGCCGAGAACAAGGACTTCATGGTCTGGTTCGTGATCCTGGTGGCCGTGAACCTGCAGTCGGCGTTCCTGACACCGCCCTTCGGCTTTGCGCTCTTCTACATGAAGGCGACCGTGCCGCCCGAGGTGACGATGATGCATATCTACCGCGGCATCGTTCCGTTCGTGGCCCTGCAGGTCCTCACCGTTGCCATCTGCATGATCTGGCCGGAGATCATACTGGTGCTGCCGCGCGAGTTCGGATTCCTCGACTGACCCGGTGACGATGCGTTCGCTTCTAGACGTCGCCGACGCCATCGAGCGCGTGCTGCGCGCCATCGCCGACTGGTCGGGCTGGCTGATGATCGTGCTGATGGTCGTCATCTGCTTCGACATCATGAGCCGTAAGCTGGGCTACCAGATCCCCGGCATGGGCTCGACCCGGCTGCAGGAGCTTGAATGGCACCTGCACACCGTGCTGTTCTCGATGTGGCTCGGCCAGTGCTACATCCTGAACGCCCATCCGCGCGTTGACACCCTGACGGCCGGCCGCCCGCTGCGCACGCGGGCGTGGGTCGAGCTCGCGGGCTGCCTCGCCTTCGCGCTGCCCTACGCCGGCATCGTCGCCTGGTTCAGCCTGGGGTTCGTCGCCACCTCGTACCTGACCGGCGAGAGTTCCGAGGCCGTGGTCGGCCTGTCGCAGCGCTGGATCATCAAGGGCTTCTTCGTGCTTGGCCTGTGGATGCTGGTGGCCGCGATCGTCGCCGTGATCCTGCGGCTGATCGTCTTTCTTTCCGGCAGCCCGGCCGGCCACCGTTCCGACCTCAACATCGAACGCTTCGTCGATCCGACATGATGTCTCGCGGCGCGCCTAGGGTCTTTCCGACTGCCATTAACTCACCTCACCCTGAGGAGGCGCGTAGCGCCGTCTCGAAGGGTGGGATCAACGGTGCTGTAGCCCATGCTTCGAGACGGCTGCTCCGCAGCCTCCTCAGCATGAGGTCATTTTGTCGACCGACTTGGACGATTCGATACTCGTCGGAAAGACTCTAGATGATCGCTTGGCTGAACGAGAACCTGGCGCTCGTCATGTTCGTGACGATGTTCGCCGTCATCTTCTGCGGCTATCCCGTCGCCTTCGTGCTGGGCGGCACCGGTCTCGCCTTCGGCCTGATCGCCTGGAGCCTGGGCGACTTCCCGCTGGTCAAGCTGCACAATATCCTGCTGCGCATGTGGGGCGGCGTCGCCGTCGATCCCGTGCTGGTGTCGCTGCCCATGTTCATCTTCATGGGCGCGCTGCTGGAACGAAGCGGCGTGGCCAAGGACATGCTCGACGCCTCGCAGGTCATGCTGCGCCGCACGCCAGGCGGCCTCGCCGTCGCGGTGATGGTGATGGGCACCATTCTGGCGGCGCCGATCGGCGTGGTCGGCGCCTCGGTCATCATGCTGTCGCTGATCTCGCTGCCGCCCCTGCTGGCGGCGGGCTACGACAAGCGCCTGGCGATCGGCACCATCGGGTCGGCGGGGACGCTGGGCATCCTGATCCCGCCATCGATCATGCTCGTCGTGATGGGCGAGATGCTCAACACCTCACTGGGCGCCCTGTTCGCGGCGGCGACCATTCCGGGCTTCCTGCTGTCCGGCCTCTATCTCGCCTACATCTGGGGCGTCGCCATCGCCAAGCCCTCCTGGGCGCCCAAGATGCCGAAGGAATCGGGGCCGCAGACCTGGCGGGAGGTTTGGAAGGTCGTGGGCTTCGGCATGCTGCCGATGACCGTCCTGATGGTGGTCGTGCTGGGCTCGATCTTCGCCGGCTTCGCCACCGCGACGGAAAGCGCCGGCGTCGGCTGTGCCGGCGCCATCCTGATCGCCTGGATGAACAACCGCTTCAGCCTGCAGATGATCAGGGAATCCATCCGCGACGCCTGCCGCGCCAATGGTCTCGTCTTCATGGTGGTGCTGGGGGCCACCGGCTTCTCGCTGATCTTCCGCGAGCTGGGCGGCGACGAGCTGATGCTGAGCACGCTCCTGGCGCTCGGCGTCGACACGCCGTGGGAGATGCTGATCTTCGTGATGATCCTGGTCTTCCTGCTCGGCTTCCCCTTTGAGTGGATCGAGATCTGCCTGATCGTGCTGCCGATCTTCGCCCCGATCCTGGCCAAGATGGATTTCTCCAGCCACATCGGCAACAACGCCTGGTTCATGCCGTGGTTCGCCACCCTGGTGGCGGTGAACCTGCAGACCTCCTTCATGTCGCCGCCCTTCGGGGCAACGCTTTTCTACATGAAGGGCACCGTGCCGCCCGGCGTGTCGATGACCGACGTCTACCGCGGCATGTACCCGTTCCTCATCCTGCAGGTCATCGGCCTGTTCCTCTGCCTCTATTTCCCGAGCCTGTCGCTGTGGCTGCCGGAAGTCACCGGCATGCTCGACTGATCCGGTGACAGCCCGCCCGGCGCGGGCCTAGGATCGGGGCCTCGATTTCTCCGGGAGGCCCGTCATGCGTCGTATCCTGTGCGCATCGGCCGTCGCGTTGACGACCGCCCTATCGTCCCTGGCGTCGGCGCAGACGCTCAAGGTCGTGATGCACTCCGACCTGAAGCAGCTCGATCCCGTGTGGAGCGGCGCCTACATCGTGCGCAACCACGGCTACATGCTCTACGATACGCTGTTCGCCATGGACGAGAGGTTCGCCATCAGGCCGCAGATGGTCGAGAGCTGGACGACCAGCGAAGACGGGCTCGTCTGGACCTTCAAGCTGCGCGATGGCCTCGAATGGCACGACGGCACGCCGGTCACGTCGGAGGACTGCATCGCCTCGCTGAAGCGCTGGGCGGTGCGCGACTCGATGGGCCAGAAGCTCACGCTGTCGCTGCAGGAGTACAAGGCCGTCGATCCCCGGACCTTCCAGATCGTGCTCAAGGAGAAGTTCGGCCAGGTGATCGAGTCGATCGGCAAGCCGTCGGTCGTCGTGCCGTTCATGATGCCCAGGCGTGTCGCCGAGACCGATCCGTTCAAGCAGATCGACGACTACACCGGCTCCGGCCCGTTCGTCTTCAAGAAGGACGAGTGGAAGCCCGGCGAGAAGACGGTCTATGTCAAGAACACGCGGTACAAGCCGCGCGCCGAGCCCATGTCGGGTCTGGCCGGCGGCAAGGTGGTGGGGGTCGAGCGGGTCGAGTGGGTGTGGATCCCCGATTCGGAGACCCAGGTCAACGCGCTCCTCAAGGGCGAGATCGACATGATCGAGAGCGTCAACCACGACTCGCTGCCGATCCTCGAGAAGGACAAGGGCATCCGCATCGTCGTCGGCAGCACGTCCAACCAGTATGTCTTCCGCATGAACTGGCTGACCGCGCCCTTCAACAACGAGAAGGTCCGCCAGGCGGCGATGATGGCGCTCAGCCAGGAGGAGTTCCTGCAGGCCAACGTCGGCGACAAGCGCTTCTACCGGACCTGCAAGGCGCTGTTCACCTGCGGCACGCCGCTGGCCAGCGACGCCGGCATGGCCGACGTGCTGAACGGCAACGCCCGGCGCGCCCGCGAACTCCTGAAGGAGGCGGGCTACGACGGCACGGTCGTCGTCATGCCGCAGCCCGCCGACCTCGGCGTCATCAAGCAGCTTCCGGTCGTGGCCAAGGCCCAGCTCGAGCGGGCCGGCTTCAAGGTCGAGGTCCAGGCGACCGACTGGACGACCATGGTCAACCGCCTGACCACCAAGAAGGGGCCGCCGTCCGAAGGCGGCTGGAGCGCCTTCGCCACGAGCTGGTCGCAGGTCGACATCCTCGATCCGCTGATGACACCCTACCTCTCCGCGACCTGCGACAAGGCGCGCGCCGGCTGGCCGTGCGACGAGGGCATGGAGAAGATGCGCGACAAGTACGTGCGCGCGACGACGCCGGCCGAGAAGAAGGCGGTGGCCGAGGAGGTCCAGGTCTACGCCACCCGGATCGTGACCCACGTCTGGCTGGGCGAGTGGTTCTCCGTCGCCGCCGTGCGGACGAACATCGGCACCATGTCGGTGCCGCCGCCCGTCACCGTCTTCTGGGGCGTGACGAAGAAGTAGCCCCCTGTCATCTCGACTGAGGAGCGAAGCGACGAGCGGAGAGATCTTGTCTCTGCGGGTTCAGTCTTTGCCGGTGAGAGAAGGCCTCTCCACTCCGCTTCGCTCCGGTTCGGGTGGAGTAGACTCCACCCTGAGGTGACGGTGTATGCTTTGGCATAAGAAATGGCGGGAGGCAGGTTTGTTGACACATCGTCTGACGCGTCGAGCGGCAATCGGCGGCTTGGCCGCCGCGTCCCTGGCGCCCTCTGTGGCGCGGGCGCAGGATCTCCTGAAGGCCTCGATCGCACTGCTGCGGCTGTCCTCGTCCGGGCCGGTCTTCATTGCCCAGGAAAAGGGCTGGTTCAAGGAAGCGGGTGTCGACCTCACGCTGAAGGATTTTACCGCCGCGGCGCAGGTGCCGCTGGCCATCGTCTCGGGCGACGCCGATTTCGGCACCACGGCCTTCACCGCCGGATTCTACAATCTCGCGGCCAAGGGTGGGCTGAAAGTGATCGCGGCGCAAAGCGCGGAGCGGCCGGGCTTCCAGCTCAACGTCATCGCCGTCACCAAGGCGGCGTGGGATGCCGGTGTGCGGTCGATCAAGGACCTCGCCGGCAAGCGCGTGGCCATGACCACGGCGGGCTCTTCCATGCACTATTCGATCGAGATCCTGGCGCGCAAGTTCGGCGTCGACGCCAAGACCATCATCATGGTGCCGTTGCAGTCGTTGCCCAACATGGCGGCGGCCTTCAAGGGCGGCCAGGTCGATGCCGCGAGCTTTCCCATCACCACTTACCGCCAGGTCGAGTCCGAGGCGGGCGGCCACATCATCGCCTATGTCGGCGACGAGGAGCCGTGGCAGCTCGGCGCCGTGTTCACGTCACCGAAGACCATCGCCGAGCGCCGTCCGCTGGTGGAGAAGTTCCTGCAGGGCTACCGCCGTGGCGCGGCTGCCTACAACCTTGCCTTCGGCAAGCGTGAGGGTGGCAAGCTGGTGCCGGGTCCGAACTACGACGAGATGATCGGCCTCCTGAGCAGCGCGCTGAAACAGCCACCCGACCGGGTCGCACAAGGCCTGCCCTTCATCGATCCCGAAGGCCGGCTCGACGTCGGCGACATTTATAAACAGGTGGCGTTCTGGCAGGCCTCGGGCCAGGTCGCGAAGGACGCCGATGCCAAGTCGTTCATCGACCTCAGCTTCATCCAGGGCCACTTCAACGTGCCGAAGTGACAACCGGCCTCACGGGCCCGTTGTCATCCTGAGGCCGCAGGCCGAAGGATCCTTCACTTCGTTCAGGATGACACTGGGTTCAGGATGACACTGGTCACTCTGCCGCCTTCAGCTCCACCGCACGCTGAGACCGCGCCGCCGCGTCCTCGGCCTCCCAGCGCGCCCCGACCTCGGCCAGGCTGCCCAGCACGCCGTCGAGCTCGTGGCCGCGCTTGGTCAGCGAGTAGGTGACCTTGGGCGGGATCGTGGCCTCATAGTCGCGCCGCAGCAGGCCCGCGCTTTCCAGCGTGCGCAGCCGCTCCGTCAGCATCTTCGCGGAGATGCCCGACACCCGCCGCTTCAACTCGCCGAAGCGCTGCGGCCCGTGGCTCTTCAAATTGTAGAGGATGTACGTCGTCCACGGCCCCATCAGCATGCGCAGGATGAAGTCCATGGGGCAGGAGACGCTCTCCTTGCGGTGTTCGGTGTCGGTCATTGGAAAAATCTCATGGTTACGAATTGGTACCTACTGGCAAATATATAGTCCTCTCCTTAAGTATTTCCAGTCACTTTGAGTAATCAACCCTCCTAAGGAAATGAATCGTTCATTTTCTGAGGAAAATCAAAGGATTGGAGAAGACCATGACCACCGTTGCCATCGTTTATCATTCGGGTTTCGGCCACACTCAGGCCCTTGCCGAAGCCGTCGCCAAGGGTGCCCAGGCCGTTCCGGGCACCAAGGTGAGCCTCATTCCGGTGGCGAAGCGGAGGCCCGCGAGGCCGAGCTGGATGCCGCCGACGCCATCGTCTTCGGCAGCCCGACCTACATGGGTGGCGTGTCGGCCGAGTTTGCCAAGTTCAAGGACTGGACCTCCAAGCGCTGGATGGTCGGCACATGGCGCAACAAGATCGCCTCGGGCTTCACCGTTTCGGCCTCGTGGAACGGCGACAAGCACAACACGCTCTACCAACTCCTGACCTTGGCCGTGCAGCACGGCATGGTCTGGGTCGGCCTCGGCCTGCCGCCGGGCAACAACCATTCCAAGGGCTCGAGCGAGGACATCAACCGGCTGGGCGCCTCGGTCGGCGCCATGGCGCAGGCCCATGCGGACCAGGGCGTCGAAGGCATCGCCTCGAGCGACTTCAAGACCTTCGAGGCGCTGGGCCGGCGTGTCGCCGAGGCGGCCAGCCGCTGGAAGGAAGAGCCGCTCAAGCAGGCAGCTTGATGTGAGATGGAAGGAACCACGCCGTCACATCTTCGGCGCAGGAGAAGTTGCAAGTTCAGCAGGTTTTTGATAATATCTCTGTCACGATGGGAGACGCCTGCCGGAGAGATCCGGCGGGCGTTTTGCGTCAGGGTCGGGGCGGCGCTTCCCATCTTGAAGTGGATCCCGACCTGTCGAAAAGCGCATAGCTATAGCATTTCAGCCTACTCCCGGCCGCACGAGGGCAGCCTCGCGCTGTCGCGCGTCGCAAGGCGGCTTCCTGACAGGTTTGGATCAGGACAGGTCGTGTCCGTAAAGTCGCCGGCAGAAATGATCCTCCCGGGTCGTGCCCGGCGGCACAGGTCCGCGATTCGGGGCCAAGCCGGAACGGCATCGGCGTTGTGCCGCGAGAGTCGGCAAGTCGTTGATTTTGGCCGCTGCTTCGCGCCTGGCGGCACAGGCTCCGGCACACCTGCCGCCGGGCAGCGGCACATTCCGTGTGCCGCTGCCCGGCGAGGGGTCGTTACTTCTTGCTGATGTTCCAGAGGATCGGCACGGGCGCCGGGAGCCAGCCTTCGAGGCGGTCCTTGCGATAGGCGCCGAACGCCTTGTACTGGCCGAGCACGAGGTAGACCGCCTCGTCCATGACGCGGTCGGAGACGGCCAGCGCCACCGCCTTCTGGCGCTGGGGGTCGGTCTCCTTGGCGAAGGCCTGGCGCAGTTTCTCCATCTCGGGGTCGCACGGCCAGCCGAACCACGCCTTGTCGCAGCCGCCGCTGGTGAAGGAGTTGCCGGCCGGGTTGTCGGCATCGACGGTGACGGTGGTGGTGTAGAAGACGTTCCAGCCGCCCTTGTCGGGCGCCTCCTTGCGGGCGCGGCGGGAGACCACGGTCTGCCAGTCCATCGCCTGCAGGTCGACCTTGAAGCCGGCCCGCTCCAGCGCCTGCTTGCCGACCGGCGGCAGCATGTTGGACGATTGCAGGTCGGTCTGGTGCAGCATGACGATGGGCGTGCCGTCGTAGCCGCTCTCCTTCAGGAGCTGGCGCGCCTTCTCGAGGTTGGGCTTGATCAGGAGGTCGCCGTAGCTCTTCTCGAAGGGCGAGCCGCAGACCAGCGGCGCGTTGCAGACCTTGTAGATCTCGGGATCGCCGACCTGGGCGCGCAGGAAATCCTCCTGGGCGATGGCCAGCATCGCGGCCTGCCTTGCCTTGACGTTGTTGAACGGCGGATGGAGGTGGTTCAGCCGCATGATGATCTGGCTGCCGAGCTGGTTCCAGCCGAACAGGGCGATGTTCTTGTCGGCCTTGAGCAGCGGGAAGTGGTCGGGGATCGGCACCTCGATCATGTCGATCTCGCCCTGGATCAGGGCGTTGACCGCGGTCATCGGGTCGGAGATGGCCAGCCATTCGATGCGGTCGACCTTGGCGACCTTGCCACCGGCCAGCATCGAGGGCGGCTCAGCGCGCGGCTTGTACTTGGTGTTTCTGGCGTAGACGATCTTCTCGCCGGGCTTCCATTCCTCCTTCTTGAAGATGAAGGGGCCGGAGCCGGTGTAGTCGTCGATCTGCTTCATCGGATCGGTCTCGGCGACCCGCTTGGGCATCATGAAGGGCACGGTCGAGCTGGGCTTGCCGAGCGCGTCGAGCAGCAGGCCGAACGGCTCCTTGAGCACGATGGTGAAGGTCTTGGCGTCGACCGGCTTGATGTCGGCGGTGACCGCCATCATCTGCTGGCCCAAGGCGTCGCGGGCGCCCCAGCGCCTGATCGAGGCGACGCAATCCTCGGCCGTCACCGGCTTGCCGTCGTGCCATTCGAGGCCATCGCGCAGCGTGAAGGTCCAGGTGAGCTTGTCGGGCGAGGTCGTGTACGTGTCGACCATCTGCGGCTGGATGCGCAGTTCGGCGTCCTTGGCGAACAGCGTGTCGTAGACCAGGTAGCCGTGGTTGCGGGTGATGAAGGCGGTGGTCCAGATCGGGTCCAGCACCTTGAGGTCGGAATGAGCCACCATCCGCAGCGTCGTCTGCGTCTGGGCGACGGATGTGGCGACCGGTGCCACCAGGACGAGGCCCAGACAGGCCGCGAGCTCGGTCAGTCTACGTGCTACCAGTCTACGTGCTACAGGCATGATCGGTCCCTCTCACTGTCTGCAGGCTGCCACGGGCTGAGGAATAAAGCGATGTCCATGCCAACAATCTTCGTCTCGCACGGCGCCCCGACGCTGATCCTGCAGGACGTGCCGGCGCGGACCTTCCTGGCCTCGCTCGGCAAGCAACTGCCGCGGCCCCGCGCGATCGTGGCGGTATCGGCCCATTGGGACACCGACATGCCGGCCGTGTCGCTGGCCAGGCAGCCCGAGACCATCCACGATTTCTACGGCTTCCCCGATGCGCTCTATCGCCTGCGCTATGCCGCGCCCGGCGCGCCGGAACTGGCCGAGCGGGTGGCCAAGCTCACCGGGGCGGCGCACGACGCTCATCGGGGGCTGGACCACGGCGCCTGGGTGCCGGCGATGCTGGGCTGGCCCGCGGCTGACATCCCGATCTTCCAGCTCTCGGTGCAGCCGGCGGAGAGCCCGGCGCATCACATCGCGCTGGGGCGCAAGCTCGGCGCGCTACGGGCCGAGGACATACTGGTGATGGGCAGCGGCAGCGCCACGCACAATCTGCGGGCGCTGGTGCGGGGCGCGGAGTCCGAGCCCGAGCCGTGGGCGCAGGAATTCGACGACTGGCTGGCGGAGACGGTGGAGAAGGGCGACGAGGCGGCGCTCGCCGACTATCGCGCGCGGGCGCCCGGCGCCGTCGAGGCTCATCCCACGGACGAGCACTTCCTGCCGCTGCATGTGGCTTATGGCGCGGCAGGCCCGGGCGCTCGCGGACGGGCGATACACCGCAGCTTCACGCTGGGGAATCTTTCAATGGCGTCCTACGCGTTTGCGTAGGCGCGTTCCTTCGGAACACGCTAAGCGGCCTCGGCGAGCGCCACGCCCTTTTCCTTGAACAGCTGCTCCAGCTCACCGGTCTCGAACATCTCGCGGACGATGTCGCAGCCGCCCACGAACTCGCCCTTGACGTAGAGCTGGGGGATCGTCGGCCACTGGCTGAACTGCTTGATGCCTTCGCGCAGCTCCGGATCGACCAGGATGTTGATGCCGTGGAATTTCACGCCGAGCTGGCTCAGCGCGTCGACGGTGGCGGCCGAGAAGCCGCACTGCGGGAAAACCGGCGTGCCCTTCATGAACAGCAGCACGTCGTTCTTGCCGATCTCGTCGCGGATGCGTTCGAACACTTCGGGTTCGCTCATGTCGATCTCCTGGAGAAATCCAAGGAAGCGCCCCTGGGGACGCGGATATGCCTTCAATATAGGGCGATCAGGGCCTTTGCGCCATGGTGGTCAATTTGAGGGCATGCAGAACCCCACCCATCCGGCCGCCCAGCGCACCATAGACCATCTGATGCTGCTGAATCTTCGATTTGCCGGTGAAGGCCGTCGAAATAACCGTAGCCGCGTAGTGGTCTCCGTCGCCGGCCAGATCCTGGATCTCGACCTCGGCGCCGGGGATGCCGTCCTTGATCAGGCGGATGATGTCGTCGGCTTGCATCGGCATGGCGCTCTCCTATTTAAGCGGCGCTGTTCATATAGGTGGGCAACCACGCCTCGTGCACGGCGCGCAGCTCGGCCAGCGGCAGGCTGAGGAGGCCCTCGACGACGAGCACCTGTCCACCGGCATAGCCCAGCAGCACCGCCGGAATGCCAGAGGCGCTGGCGGCGGCCATAAGGGCCTCGCCGTCGTCGGTGGCGGCCAGGTAGCGGCCCTGGTCCTCGCCATAGAGGAAGGCGTGCGGGGCGGCGGTCCCGGCCGGCAGCTTCATCGTGACGCCGGTGCCACCGGCCAGGCACATCTCGGCCACGCCAACCAGCAGGCCGCCGTCGGACAGGTCGTGGCAGGCAACGATGCACCTGCCCAGGATCTCGCCGCGCACGAAGTCGCCGTTGCGGCGTTCGACGGCGAGGTCGACCGGCGGCGGCGCGCCTTCTTCGCGGCCATGGAGTTCGCGCAGGTAGAGCGACTGGCCGAGCCAGCCTTTGGTCTCACCCAGGAGCACGAGGGCGAGGCCGGCCTTGGTCAGGCGCGAGCCGACGGCCTTGGCGATGTCGTCGATCACGCCAACCGCGCCGATGGTCGGCGTCGGCAGGATCGGGCGGCCCTCGGTCTCGTTGTAGAGCGAGACGTTGCCCGACACGACGGGGAAGTCGAGCACGGTGCAGGCCTCGACCATGCCCATGATGGCGCCAGCAAATTGGCCCATGATCTCGGGCTTTGTCGGGTTGCCGAAGTTCATGTTGTCGGTGACGGCGAGCGGCAGCGCGCCTGTGGCGGTGATGTTGCGCCACGCCTCGGCCACGGCCTGGCGGCCGCCGGTCTCGGGATGGGCCTGCACGTAGCGCGGCGTGCAGTCGGACGTCATGGCCAGACCTTTGTGTCCGCCCGGCACGCGCACGAGAGCAGCATCGCCGTCCTGCGGACGGATCGCGGTGTTGCCCATGATGAGATGGTCGTACTGGTGCCAGATCCAGGCCTTGCTGGCGAGATCGGGCGAGCCCATCAGCGTGAGCAGTGAGGCCTTGTAGTCCTTCGGCGCCGGCACCTTGGCCGCGTCGAGTACAGGAGGCAGCGGCGTCAGCGTCCATGGCCGCTCGTACATCGGCGCCTCGGTGACCAAGGGCGGAATCGGGATATCGCCCACGATGTCGCCGTGCCACGACAGCACCATGCGCTCGGTGTCGGTGAGATGGCCGATCACGGCGAAGTCGAGTTCCCACTTCTCGAAGATCTTGCGCGCCTGCTCCTCGCGGCCGGGCTTCAGCACCATCAGCATGCGCTCCTGGCTCTCCGACAGCATGAGCTCGTAGGGGTTCATGCCGTCTTCACGCATCGGCACCTTGTCGAGCGCCATCTCGAGGCCGAGCCCGCCCTTGGCCGCCATCTCGAACGACGAGGAGGTGAGGCCCGCCGCGCCCATGTCCTGGATGGCGATGATGGCGTCGGTCGCCATCAGTTCGAGGCAGGCTTCCAGCAGCAGCTTCTCGACGAACGGATCGCCGACCTGCACCGTCGGCCGCTTGCTCTCGCTGTCCTCGTTGAACTCGGTCGAGGACATGGTGGCGCCGTGGATGCCGTCACGGCCGGTCTTGGAGCCGACATAGACCATCGGATTGCCGACGCCCGCGGCCGCCGCATAGAAGATCTTGTCGGTCGCAGCGATGCCCACGGTCATGGCGTTGACCAGGATGTTGCCGTTGTAGGCGGCATGGAAGTTGGTCTCGCCGCCCACGGTGGGAATGCCCATGCAGTTGCCGTAGCCGCCGATGCCTGCCACCACGCCCGACACGAGGTGCCGCGTCTTGGGATGCTTGGGGTCGCCGAAGCGCAGCGCATTGAGATTGGCCACCGGCCGCGCGCCCATGGTGAAGACGTCGCGCAGGATGCCACCCACGCCGGTCGCCGCGCCCTGGTAGGGCTCGATGTAGGAGGGGTGGTTGTGGCTCTCCATCTTGAAGATGGCGGCCTGGCCGTCGCCGATGTCGATCACGCCGGCATTCTCGCCCGGGCCCTGGATCACCCAAGGGGCGCTGGTCGGCAGTTTCTTCAGCCACACTTTCGAGGATTTGTAGGAGCAGTGCTCGCTCCACATCGCCGAGAAGATGCCGAGTTCCACCATCGTGGGCGTGCGGCCCATGATGCTGAGCACGCGCTGATACTCGTCCGGCGCGAGCCCGTGCTCGGCCACGATCTGCGGCGTGATGGCGGGTTCGTTCGGCAGTTTGACGGGCGCAGCACTCATTGCGGACTTGCTCATGAAAGCGACTCGACCAGGCCCTCGAACAGTGCCTTGCCGTCGGTGCCGCCGAACATCGGCTCGGTGGCATTTTCCGGATGCGGCATCAGGCCCATCACCGTCTTGGTCTCGTTGAAGATGCCGGCGATGTTGTTGATCGAGCCGTTGGGATTGCCGCTACCGTCGACTGTGCCGTCCGCGCTGCAATAGCGGAAGGCGATCTGGCCGCGATCTTCCAGCCGCTTCAGCGTCTCGGCGTCGGCGAAGTAGTTGCCCTCGGCATGCGCCACCGGGACTTTTATGACCTGGCCCGCCTGGTAGCGGTTGGTGAACAGGCTCTGGCTGGTCTCGACCTTGAGGTGGACATCGGCGCAGACGAACTTGAGGTGCGAGTTGCGCATCAACGTGCCCGGCAGCAGGCCCGCCTCGGTCACGATCTGGAAGCCGTTGCAGATGCCCAGGACCGGCACGCCCTGCGCCGCGCGGCGCTTGACCTCGGCCATCACCGGCGACTGCGCCGCCATCGCGCCACAGCGCAGGTAGTCGCCGTAGGAGAAGCCGCCCGGCACCACGATCAGGTCGGTCTTCTCGAAATCGCCGTCGCCGTGCCAGATCATGTTGGGCCGGCGGCCGGTGACCAGTTCGATCGCCTGGGCCACGTCGCCTTCGCGATTGGAGCCCGGGAAGACAAGTACTGCTGCTTTCATCTCCGTCCGTCCCTGCCTGCACGAACCTCATCCTGAGGAGCGTGCGCAGCGCGCGTCTCGAAGGATGGGCTACAAACGCGGTGCTCGTTCCCATCCTTCGAGACGCGGTCTTGCGGACCGCTCCTCAGGATGAGGTTATTCGCTGCCATCTAGCCGACCAGCTCTATCGAGTAGTTTTCGATTACCGTGTTGGCCAGCAGCTTCTTGCACATGTCCTCGAGCCGTGCCTTGGCCTTGGCCTTGTCGGTTTCGGCGAGCTCAAGCTCGATGAACTTGCCCTGCCGCACATCGCCCACTTCGGGGAAGCCCAGGCGATTGAGTGAATGTCCGATGGCCTTGCCCTGGGGGTCGAGCACGCCGTTCTTGAGGGTCACGTGAACTCTGGCTTTCAATGTCGCCTCTTACTGCAAGGTAGTGGGGCCGCGGACGTCACCGGGCCCCTGGTCGATCAGAATGCCGAGCCGCCGCGCGACCTCCTGGTAGGCCTCCTCGACCTTGCCGAGGTCGCGGCGGAAGCGGTCCTTGTCCATCTTCTCGTTGGTGCACAGGTCCCACAACCGGCACGAGTCGGGGCTGATCTCGTCGGCAAGCACGATGCGGACCATGTCGTCCTCGTAGAGGCGGCCGAACTCGACCTTGAAGTCGATCAGCTTGATGCCGCAGCCGAGGAACAGGCCGAACAAAAAGTCGTTCACGCGCAAGGTCAGCGCCACGATGTCGTCGAGGTCCTGGGGCGTCGCCCAGCCGAACGCCGTGATGTGCTCCTCGGTCACCATCGGGTCGCCCAGCGCGTCGTTCTTGTGAAAGAACTCCATGATCGAGCGCGGCAGCTGGGTGCCTTCCTCGACGCCGAAGCGCTTGGCGAACGAGCCTGCAGCGACGTTGCGCACCACGATCTCGAGCGGGATGATCTCGACCTGCCGGATCAGCTGCTCGCGCATGTTGAGGCGGCGGATGAAGTGGGTCGGCACGCCGATCTCGCCGAGCTTGGTCATCAGGAACTCGGAGATGCGGTTGTTGATCACCCCTTTGCCGGTGATCGTGCCCTTCTTTTGGTTGTTGAAGGCGGTGGCGTCGTCCTTGAAGTACTGGACGATCGTCCCGGGCTCGGGCCCCTCGAACAAGGTCTTGGCCTTGCCCTCGTAGATGCGGCGGCGGCGGGACATTCTTTACTCCTGCGCGGACGATGCGGATCGCCCGCCGATCGGCGGCAAGGTTGGCGGCCGGAATATGGCGGAAGTCCCATGCGCCGGTACTGGGGAAAAATCCATTGAAAAAGGTGACGGGGCCGTCATATTAGGCCTTCCATGGGAGGCCCACAAATGGCCCAGCAAATTACCTACGACAAGGCCTATGACACCGTCGCTCCGGAAGATTTCCCGGCGATGCTGGAGGTGCCGCGCTACGGCCGCCGGACCAACGCCTTCGACGGCATCATTTCGGCCACCCATGACCATTTCTGGGATCCTTTCGACAAGAGCTACATCGATTACGACCTGCCGTTCGACATGTCCAAGACGCCCATCGTCCCGCTCGACATGGTGGTCGAGCTGAAGAGCGCGGTCGCCGACCGGCTGGACGACGGGCAGAAGATCGGGCTCGCCAACGACGTCATGCATTGGTCGATCTCCAACCTGCTGCACGGCGAGCAGGGCGCGCTGTCGCTGTCGGCCAGCCTCTGCCACATCCTGCTCGACCCCGGCGCTCAGGAATATGCCGCCAACCAGGCGCGCGAAGAGGCGCGCCATGTCGCGGGCTTCACCCGATACATCGCCAAGCGCTGGGGCGATCCGCTGCCGGTCGGCCCGACCATCGCCACCGTGCTGAACGATCTCGTGGGCACGCAGGAGGTCTACAAGAAGATCGTCGGCATGCAGATGCTGATCGAGGGCATCGCCATGGGCTCGTTCGCGACGCTCAATGCCAAGACCAACGATCCGGTGCTGCGCCGCCTGGTCCAGCTCGTGATGAGCGACGAGGCGTTCCATCACCGCTTCGGCCGCATCTGGGCGGCCAAGACGATCAAGCATCTGAGCGAGGACGAGCACCGGAAGGTCGAGGACTGGTCGGCACAGCTCTTCCAGATGCTGCTGTTCAACCTGATCAATGCCGAGCAGAAGCAGGTGATCTACGCCAAGTACGGGCTCGACTGGCAGTGGGTGCGCGACGCCATGAAGGAGGTCTTCACCGACGAGGACCGCCGCGCCAACCTCAAGGAAAACACCAACATCTTCCGCGTCCTGATCAAGACGCTGCTGCACGCCGGCATCATCACCTCGCGTACCGCGCCGCTCTACGCCGTGTGGGTCGACATGAAGGAACTCGAGGCCGAGGGCGATGGCATCCCGGGCGATATCGTGGCCGAGGAGATGCTGGTGGTCCTGCGCGAGATCAATGCCAAGCGTCGCCGCATCGGCTCCAAGGACCTGGCTGCGGCTGCTTCATAGTCTTCCGGACCGCGAGC
>CAMARK010000014.1 GCA_945860205.1 Reyranella massiliensis 521
TCCCGCATGCCTCGGGCGAGATCAAGCAGCGCATGGCCGACCTCGCCGGCGCCTCGGTGCATGGCTTCATCAGCCTGCTGCTGGACGGCCAGATCGGCGGCAAGGATTCGTCCCGGGCGCTGAAGGCCCGGGGATTGTCCCTGTTGTCGGCGATGGCCGAAACCGTCGTCCGCGTTGGTAGCTAGAGCGGGATCCGGAACAGCAGGCTCTCGGTCGCCCCGTAGGCGGCATCCTTGCGGAAGCGCTCCACCAGGGCGCCGCCATTGGCGGTGATGACCTTCTGCGACGGCAGATTGTCGGGATCCGTGGTGAGGTCGATGTGCTCGAGGCCGAGCTTGCGCGCCTCCGACAGCATCAACGCCAACGCTTTCGTGGCGTAGCCCCGCCGTTGCTTCCACGGCACCACGGCATAGCCTAGATGCCCCAACACATGTTTCGGCAGGTCGGACGTGCCGGGCTGCCAGCGGAAGTTCACCGAGCCGCAGAACCCGTCGTCCCACATCCAGCGGCGGTAGCCCGGGAGACGTGGCACGGTGCTGCCGTCGGGCAGCACGATGGGCGGGCGCTTGCCCTCGGGATCGTCGAGCGCCGCCACGAAATCTTTCGGATCGGCCGCGATCATCGCCAGTTCCTCGCGGGCAGACTCCTCGCGGCGGAGATTGTCCGACCAGAAGCCGCGCCGGAGCGCATCGGCATAGGCATCGAGGTATTCGAGGGCAGGGACGACGAGCTTCATGGATTTTGCTGTAGCATGACGAACCATGAGTTCCAGCCCCGTCCTCGTCCTCGACATCGATGGCGTCGTCTCGCTCGCCCAGCCCGGCTCGGCGCACCCCTGGTACGCCACGCTGCAGGCGGACATGGGTATCGACTATCAGGCCCTGGAGCGCGACTTCTTCCGCGGTGAATTCCTGGAAGTGTTGCGTGGCCGGCTCGATCTCTACGTCGCCCTGCAGGACTATTTCACGCCGCTTGGTCTCGCCGACCGGCTGGAAGGGTTCGTCGCCTACTGGTTCGACAAGGACTGCGTCATCGACCGCGACGTGCTGGCCCGGGCCGACGAGTGGCGACAGCGCACCGGCGGCCGCTGCTTTGCCGGCGCGAACCAGGAGCATCACCGCGTCGCCTACCTGCGCGATCATGCCGGCCTTGGGGCCCATTTCGACGAGATCATCTATTCGGCGGCGCTGGGTGTCTGCAAGCCGGAGCGGGTGTTCTTCACCAATGCCCAGGCGCGCATGGGTGTGACGGTGGCGCAGTCGATCCTGTTCGTCGACGACAAGGCGGAGAATGTCGATGCCGCCCGCGCCTGCGGCTGGCGGGCCATGCTCTATCGTGGACCCGAGAGCCTGGCCGGCGCGTTGGCGCAGTGGAGTTAGGTTCGCTGCCGGCGGCGATGGCGCGACAAAAGGACCTGCGCCACGAAGGCCAGGCCGAGGTAGCTGGCGATGCACAACACCAACACGCCGACTTCGCCAAGGGTTGGATTGGTGATGAGTGCCACAAGGCGGTCGCCCATGATGCAGACGAGCAGCAGCCCCGGCGTCATGCCGACCACCGAGCCGATGGCGAAGTCGGAGAGCCGGATGCCGCTCGCGCCCAGGGCCAGGTTGACGAAGGTACCCGGGGCCACCGGCACCACCCTGAAGGCGACGACGACCAGGAGGCCACGTTCCCTGATGCCTTCGAGGACATGCTGGAACTTCGGGCCGAGCAAGCGGGCCAACGCCGCCTTTCCGATCCAGGCGCCGACGAAGTACATGAGAAACGCGCTGGAGAAGACGCCGAGCATCGAGTAGGCGAAGCCGTACCAGGGTCCGTAAACCGCGGCCGTCGCCAGCACGAGCGCATTGACCGGGAAAGCCACGACGGCGGCCACCAGGAACGCCGCCAGGACCAGAAGGGGCGCCCAGGCGTTGCCTCTGGCACTGGCCAGGAATGCCTGGATCCGGTCGGCGGTGACGATTTCGGCAAGCCCCGTGAAGTGCCAGGCGGCCGCGATTGCCAGCATTCCGAGCAAGAGGACAGCGACGGCCAGGAGGGCTTTTATCTGCATGCAGGCGCACAGTACGGCAAATTGGGAATCGTGCTAGATCGAACGCATGCTGATGTTCGACATACCTTTCGGGACGACCGACTGGGGCGACGTGGCCCCGACGGAACACCCCGGCGAGACCGGCAAGGCGTTCTGGCGGACCAGGACGTTCAACAACATCCGCGTGCGGATGGTCGAGTACACGCCGGGCTATCTCGCCGACCACTGGTGCCTGAAAGGCCACGTCCTGCTGGTGCTGGAAGGCGAACTGCACACCGAACTGGCCGACGGGCGCACCGTCGTGCTGAGGCCGGGCCAAAGCTATCAGGTGGCCGACGGCGACCTCGCCCACCGCTCGCGCACCGCGGGCGGGGCCAAACTTTTCATAGTGGACTGACATGACTGACATGATTGGATTTATCGGCGTCGGCACCATGGGCGAGCCGATGTGCCGCAACCTGGCGAAGAAGAGCGGCATGACGGTGCTGGCCGCCGACCGCGATCCGGCGCCGCTGAAGCGCCTCGAGGCCGACGGCGTAAAAGCCGCCTCGCTCGACGAGATCGCCACGACCTGCCGCACGATCTTCCTGTCGCTGCCCGGCGGCAAGGAAGTGGCGCAGGTCTGCCTGGGCGAGGGCGGGCTGGTCGACAAGGCCAAGCTCGGCTGGACGGTGATCGATCTCAGCACCGCGCCGCCGCGCCTCGCGCAACGGCTCTACGAGGAGTTCGAGGGCAGGGCCTCGGCCTTTGCCGACGCGCCGGTCGCGCGCACCCGACAGGCAGCGATCGACGGCACGCTCTCCATCATGGTCGGCGCCACGCCGCTCACCTTCGAGCGTATCGAGCCACTGCTGCGTCACATGGCGAGCGAGGTCACCCACTGCGGCGCCGCCGGCGCGGGCCAGACGGTGAAGATCCTGAACAACATGGTGCTGTTCCAGACCGTGGTGGCACTGGCTGAGGCGCTCACGATCGCTCGCGCTCAGGGCGTCGACGGCAAGGTTCTGTTCGAGACGCTCGCCAAGGGCTCGGCCGATTCCTTCGCGCTGCGCAACCACGGCATGAAGGCGATGCTGCCGGGTGTCTTCCCCGAGCGCGCCTTCTCGAGCGAGTACGCGCTGAAGGACCTGAGTTACGCCATCGAGATGGGCGAGCAGCACGGCGTGCCCGGTCTCGGCGCCGACGTCGCCCGTGAAGTGATGGAGCGGGCGGTGGAACTCGGCCACGGCAAGGAATACTGGCCGGTGCTGCTCAAGGCCATCGAGGACGCCAAGGGCAAGGGCTGAACTTGCGAGGGCTGAACTTCTAGACCTTCGGCGCCTAGACCTTTGACGAGGCGCGCTCGTAGCCCTTGCCGCGCATGCAGTCGGCGGTGAACCAGCTCTCGGCGCGGGCCCGGTCGGCTTCCACGCTGCGGCTCGCGAGGTCTCGGGTCGTCCGCCACGAGCCCGCGAAGAAGGGCGGGCTGCTGAACGGAAAAGTGAGCAGATCCGAATAAGCCCGCAACGCTTCCTGTGTGCCGACGTGACGGCAGTGCAGGGTGTCGCTGTCCAGCGCCGCCCGCTCGACACCCGGCTTCTCCCATTGGCTCGGCATATCGCAGCCAGCGAGGAGCAGCATCGTGATGAAGGGCAGGATTCTGCGCACGGCGGTGATATGGTCGCCGCCGCCGATGGGGTTGTGAAGAGGGAGACGTTCGGATGGCGCGTATTGCTGTGGGTGGATTTCAGCACGAGACCAATACTTTTGCTCCGCAGCAGGCGACATGGGACGAGTTCGTACGCGCCGATGCCTGGCCGCCGCTGCTGCGCGGGCCGGAGATGATCGCGGGCGTGGAAGGCTTCAACATTCCGATCGCCGGTGCCGTGAAGCGCCTGGCCGAGCTCGGCCACGAGATCGTGCCACTGGCCTGGGCCGCGGCGGCGCCGGCTTCCTACGTGACCGAAGACGCCTACGAGAAGATGTGGGCGCTGTTCGACGAGGACCTGAGGAAGTTCGGGCCGTTCGACGCGGTCTATCTCGATCTGCACGGCGCCATGGTGGCGGAGAACACCGAGGACGGCGAAGGCGAGCTGCTGCGCCGCATCCGCGGCATCGTCGGCAACGACCTGCCGATCGTGGCCAGCCTCGACTATCACGCCAACCTGACGCCCGAGATGGCCAGCCTCTCGACGGCACTGGTGGGCTATCGCACCTATCCGCACATCGACATGGCGGTGACCGGCAAGCGCGCCGTCGAGCTGCTGGACAAGCTTCTGAAGGAGAAGCGCCCGATCTATCGCGCCTATCGCCAGCTCGATTTCCTGATCCCGCTGGTCTGGCAGTGCACCTTCATTGAACCGGCCAAGGCGATCTTCGATCTCGTGGGCGAACTGGAAGCCGGCGAGAAGAGCCACAACCAGGGCATCGTGAGCGTCACGCACACGCCGGGCTTCCCGCCGGCCGACATCGCCCAGTGTGGCCCGGCGCTGGTGGTCTACGGGCACGACAAGGAGGCGGTCGAGGCCGCCGCCGACAAGCTCGCGGCCACGGTGAAGGCGCAGGAGAAGGCCTTCAACGGCGAGCTGCTCGACCCCGATCAGGCGGCGTTGCGCGCCATCGAGCTTTCGAAGAAGGCGAAGAAGCCGATCGTGCTGGCCGACGTTCAGGACAATCCCGGCGCCGGCGGCACATCCGACACGATCGGCCTGCTGGCGGCATTGATGCGCCACAAGGCGAGGGGCGCCGTGATCGGCATGATTGTCGACGAGGGCGCCGCGAAGGCGGCTGTCGAAACGGGCGAGGGCAACATCATGCGCCGGGGCATCGGTGCGGTGGTGGGCTATGCCGGCGAGAAGCCGGTCGAGGCCGACTGGCGCGTCGTGAAGCTGAGCGACGGTATCTTCACCGGCACCGGGCCGTTTTACGGCGGCGCCAAATTCCAGATCGGTCCGATGGCGCTCGTCACCGATGAGGCCTCTGGCGTTTCGGCGGTGCTGGCGTGCAAGCGCGTACAGGCGGCCGACCAGGAGATGTTCCGCACCGTCGGCGTCGAGCCGTCCAAGGTGCCGATCCTGGCACTCAAATCGACGGTCCATTTCCGTGCCGACTTCCAGCCCATCGCCGAGACCATTCTCGTGGTGCAGTCGCCCGGCGCCCACATCACCGACCCCGTGGACATGCCCTACAAGCACCTGCGCAAGGGCATTCGGCTCCGGCCGATGGGGCCAGTGCACGCGTAGAACTTCTCTTTCGGACCGCGAGTCAGTTGGACAGGGGTTCACGTCGCCGGCCCGTCACGCAGCAGCAGCCAAGCCTTTGTTTCTATTGGCCGAATCCGAAGTCCGCCGAGCGGGGCATTGGACACCGGATGACTCGTTTCACGTCGGTGTCCCGCGGCGCGCGACGTCTCATGGCTCTCCTGTCCATAGCTCTCCTGGAAGGTGAGGATTTTGCGTGCGGGCATGAGAGGTCGTCCCGTGAGTCGTCGTTTCAGCGATATGCCTATCAGAAGGATAGGATAGTGTAAATAGGCCTATTTAGAAGTCGCCGCCGCCGCGTGCTGTCATTTTGATGGCATCGCTTCCCAGCAAATACGTCACGTCCGAAACGTATCGTCCGCCCCGGGGAAGAGGGGCAATCGATGGGGACGACGCTCGGCCGCGCATGGGCGGGATTGCTCGCCCTGCTGCTGATCGCTTTTTCCCCGCCCGCCTCGGCCGAGGAGCTGCCGACGTCCACCCTGGGAAGTGAACTCCGCCGCTTCCTCCACGACGAGGCGACGGCAACTGTTCATGTCCGCAGCTATCTCTTCGATCGCGTGAACCAGAGGCCGCCCAACTTCACGGCCCTGGCCGCCGGCGGCTGGGTAGGTCTCCAGAGTGGATGGTTTTACGACACGTTCCAGGTTGGCGCCGTGGGCTACACCACCCAGCCCGTCTGGGGACCGCAAAATCCCTGGGACACGTCCAATGGAACATCGCTGCTGAAGCCGGGAGGGTATGGCTTCTTCACGCTCGGTCAGGCCTACGCCTCGGCGCGGTGGAAAGGGCAGACGGCCACCGGCTATCGCCAGTACATCGACGAGCTCGAGGTCAATCCGCGCGACGATCGCGAACTGCCGCAGACCTTCGAAGCCTATGCGTTGCGGGGCGGGTTCGGCCCGGTCAACTATTTCGCCGGTTATGTCGCGGCCATGAAGCCGCGCGACTACTCGGCTTTCATCAACATGGGCGAGGCGGCCGGTGCGCCCAACTTCAATGCCGGACTAGCGCTGGGCAGCCTCAAGTACGGCAGCATGGACACGCTCCAGCTCCGTGCCTCGACCTACTACGTGCCGGACATCCTTTGGTCGAGCTACGGCGACGCCGGGGGGACGATCCCTATCAACGAAAGCTTCAAAGTCCGGCTTGCCAGCCAGTTTGCAGCCCAGGGCAGCAACGGCCTCAATGTTCTCGCGGGACAACCCTTCGGCACCTTCTGGGGCGGCGGCCGCGCCGATGCGGTCTGGGGACCGATGACGCTGTCGGCAGTCTTCACACAGACCGGCAGTGCGGCAGCCTGGCGCTCGCCCTACGGCATCTGGATTGGCTACACGAAGCAGCAGGTCCTGGATTTCGACCGGGCAGGGGAAAGAGCCTACCAGGTCGGTGCCGCCTACGACTTCAAGGGCGCCGGCCTTCCCGGCATCGTCTTTCTCGCATCGGCCACTTATGGCGCGAACGCCGTCAACGCGACCACTGGCCAGGCCCTGCCCGAAAGCTGGGAGTACGATCTCGACCTGCAGTTCCGCGCAGATCCCTTGCCGGTGCCCGATTGGCTGAAGCCGCTTCAACTGCGGGGGCGTGTCGCCTTCGTCAATCAGTACCTCAACAACACGCTCAGCAATTCGCTGACCGAATACCGCGTCGTCCTCAATTACGAGGTGAGTTGGAAGGGACCACGTCGTCGTTAGCGCAGGCGACGTGGCGGCTACTCCGTATCGCGGTGAACATCGTGAACGACGATGCCCTCGCCCTCCGGCGGCATCTCGTCCTGGATGTCGCGCGGCAGGGCACCGCGCGCGCTGAACAGGTCGACCTGGAAGACCATCGTGTTGATGTGGTCGTCCTGATCGAGCAGATGCTGGAGCGGCGTGTTGGAGACGATGCCGCCGTTCCAGAAGTGATCCGTTCCGATTTCACCATCGGCAGGGCCGGCGACAGGGTGCCGCTCGCCATCACGTGCTCGGGCTCGATCATGTCGGTCGCATTGTCGAAATATATATGAAGTTGTCGTTCAGCACGTTGACGGCGCCGACGGCCAGCCTGGTCTCCTTCTCGTTGATCAGTGAGAAATTGGCCAGTTCCAGCAGGGTCTCGCGTAATGCCGCATTGTCGTAGTAGCTGGTTGCCGTGGTCGCGCCCGGCTGTCCAGAACGCCGGCCGGAGCGCGCGGCATGCATTTACGGCAAATTGGGTCGTTTCATTGGAACGGAACGGGGACTCCGGGCGTTAGCTTGAAGTTGGAGTGTCACAGTCAGAGCAATCGCGCTGTCGGGCACTCTCAGGAGCTAACATGGATACCACCACATTACTTATCATACTGGTTGTCATTCTGCTGATCGGCGGCGGCGGCTGGTACGGCCGTGGACGCTGGTACTAAGCCCAGGTCGGACAAGCAGGGATTGGTGTTCACGCCTCGCGCCGAAACGCCGGCCTGAGCGCCCACACCATCGGCACGGTCGTGAGTGCCACGCAAGCGACGACCGCGAGCGCCGTCGTGAGGCCGATCACGTCGCCCAGCAGGCCGAACAGCAGCGGGCCGGTGGCGCCGGCCACGGAGCCGCCGGTATAGAAGACGGCGAAGGCGTGGGTGCGCTTCTCGGGGCTGACGAACTCGGGAATGGTGCCGTAGAGCACCGACGAGGTGCCGTTCAGCATCAGGCCGATGGCCGGCAGCAGCAGGAGCGCGACGTCGAGCGACTGTGGCAGGACGGCGAGGATGAGCAGCGTCGTGGCGACCTCGGTGAGGATGACCGAGGGCACGACGCCGAGCTTCTGGCCGACCCAGCCCATCACCAGTTTGCCGGCAGCACCTCCGGCGAAGAGCAGCGACAGGCCGAGGCCGATGGTCGGCAGGTCGGTGCCTTTGTCTCGGAGGAGAAACGGCAGGAAAATCAGGAAGCCGGTGCGCACCAGGTCGTCGGCGATGTGGATCGAGAACAGGAGCCAGTAGGCCCAGGGCCGGTCCTGGCCGGCGACGGCCTTCGATGGTTCGGCCGTGCCGTGCGTCACGATGGGTTTCAGCGAGGCCAGGATGATGCTGGCGCCGACGACGGCCAGTGCCGCCATCACGACCATCGCCTGCTGCCAGCCGAGCGAGGCGGCGACCAGCGCGAACAGCGCTGGCAGCATGACCTTTCCGACATCGCCGGTGAAATTGTAGGTACCGAGCGCGGTGCGCGAGCGCGGTCCGTGATAGGCCGCGGCGACCAGGCTGGAGGCGATCGGGTGCTGCGTGCTGCCGCCGAGGCCGGCGAGCAGAAGCCCCGCGATCACGCCGTACAGCGAGCCGGTAAAGCCCGCGAGGCAATATCCGACCGCAATCAGGCCCGTGCCCAGCGCCAGCACGCGCACGCCACCAAAGCGTTCAGCCAGCTTGCCCGACGGGATCTGGCCGATAGCCATGGCGCCGGAATAGACGGTTTTCAGCGCGCCAATGGCGCCGTAGCTCAAGCCGAACTGCGATTGCAGCAGCGGATAGAGGACATTCAGGAGGTCGGTGAAGCCGTCATGGAGCGCATGGGCGCCGCCGCATACGGTGAGCGTTCGACGTTCGGAGGGGGCAGAGGAGACGGCGACTGTCATCGCGCTGTCACATTACAAGACTTCTCCGCGTCCGTCTTGTTTTCCGGATGAGAGCTACCGTCCCGGTATCTGGGTGTACCAGAAGGAGAGCTGCTGCTCGTAATCGGCGTCAGCGACGGCCACGTCGGTGATGACCATGGGCTTGCCGGTCCGCGGATAGCGCACGCTCTGCAATCTGCTGAACTTGGTGTCGGCGAGATGCAACATCAGCACGTCGCCCTGGCGGCGGTGGAAGATGAACTCGTGGATCTTCCGGATGTTGACCAGGCTGACGACGTAACGCCCGCCTGTGCCTTCGCCCGAGAGTTGGCGCACGGGAATGTCGCGGCCCTCGTTGGTGATGCCCATCAGCGCCGGCGCTTCCGGCGCCATCATATTGTCGATGCCGGTCCTCTGGATCATCCGCACCAGCCGGTCGCCGCGCGGCGACAGGGTGGTGATCTTCGCGGGACTCTGGCAGGCGCCGAGCGGGAGCAGGAGGCTGGCACCGAGGAACGCGCGCCGTAAAAGTACGCTGTTGGACAAACTCAATCCTTCCCGATGCTGTTCATGTCGACGACGACCGACGCGATGGTCTCGAGCTTGCCGTTGCGGAGCGCCCGGAAAAAGCAATTGTGCCGTCCGGTGTGGCAGGCGACGCCGGTCTGGTCGACCAGCGCCACCAGCGTGTCGCCGTCGCAATCGATACGCAGGTCGACCAAGGTCTGGATGTGTCCGGAGGTATCGCCCTTGCGCCAGGGCGCCTGGCGCGAGCGCGACCAGTAGCAGACACGGCCCGTGCGCAGGGTTTCGACCAACGCATCGCGATCCATCCAGGCCATCATCAGGATTTCGCCGGTGTCGTGTTGCTGGGCGATCGCGGGCACCAGGCCCTGGGCGTCGAAGCGGACTTCGGCGAGCATCGCGTCGATCTCGGCGGGCGAATAGGTCACTGGGGTGGTTACTGGGGTCATGGGGGGCGAGCCTTGGCCTCCGGAAGGAACGGGGCGTATAGTCGCCTCGTTTCTGCTTGGCAAATATGGGCAAAATCGGGACCTCGTGAAGAAGACGGCGAAAGCGGCTGTCCACAGCCACGATCATCAGCACTGCGTCGAAGATGCCCTGGCGGCGGCAGAGAAGCTGTGCGCGGCGAAGGACCTCCGGTTCACGCCGCTACGCCGGCGGGTGCTCGAATTCGTCTGGTCGAGCCACAAGCCGGTCGGTGCCTATGCACTCCTCGACAAGCTGCGCAGCGAGGATCTCGGCTCGGCGCCACCCACGGTCTATCGCGCGCTCGACTTCCTGATCGAAAATGGCCTGATCCACCGCATCGAGCGCATGAATGCCTTCGTAGGCTGCAGCCATCCCGGCGAGGCGCACCGCGGCTTCTTCCTGATCTGCGCCGAGTGCGGCAACGCCGAGGAATTGCAGGCGACCGATCTCGGCGACGCGATCGCCGCCGGCGCCGCCAAACGCGGCTTCACCGCCCGCGAGATGACCCTCGAAGTAACGGGCGTCTGCGGAGACTGCGGGAAGTCTTAATTTCTTCCGAACGAAGCTGAGACCAAACCCACCCCCTCATCCTGAGGAGCCGCGCGAAGCGCGGCGTCTCGAAGGATGGGCAACGGACGAGGTGCGCATGGCCCATGCTTCGAGACACTCGCTACGCTCGTTCCCCAGCATGAGGTGTCGTTGTGGGCTCTGTCGAGAAGAGGGTCAGGCGTTATGGGCGCGGTTGAGGCGTTCGAAACCTTCGGCGAGGTCGGTCTTGAGGTCTTCGACGTCTTCGAGGCCGATGTGCACGCGCAGGAGCTGCTTGCCCTGCGGCCACGGCACGGCGGTGCGGTACTGGTCGGGATGGGCGGGGATCATCAGGCTCTCGTAGCCGCCCCAGCTCGCGCCCATGCCGAAGATGTCCATGCCGTCGAGCATCGCGGCCACCGCGGGACGCTTGATGCCGTCGCGCAAGGTGAAGGAGAAGAGGCCGGACGAACCCTTGAATTGCTTCTTCCAATTCTCGTGGCCCGGGCAGTCGGGCAGGGCGGGGTGCAGCACCTTGTCGACTTCGGGGCGCGACTTCAGCCAGTTAGCGATCTCGAGGCCGCTTTTCTCGTGATGGCGCAGCCGCACACCCATGGTGCGCAGGCCGCGAAGGGCCAGGTAGCAATCGTCGGGCGCGGCGTGGAAGCCGAACGACTGGCAGGCCGTCTTTGCCGTTTCGAACATGGCGCGCGTGGCGCAGGAGATGATGCCCATCATCGCATCGGAGTGGCCGACGATGTACTTGGTGCCGGCATGCACGGAGATGTCGCAGCCGTGATCGAATGGCTTGAAATAGAGCGGCGTCGCCCAGGTGTTGTCGATGAGGACGGCGGCGCCGCCCTTCTTGGCAACGGCGGCCATGCCCGCCACGTCCTGCACCTCGAAGGTCTGCGAGCCCGGCGCTTCCAGATAGACGACCTTGGTGTTGGGCCGCATCAGCTTGGCGAGGCCTTCGCCGCCGATCATCGGATCGAAGTAGGTGGTCTCGACGCCGAAGTTCTTCAGCGTGGTGTTGGCGAAGCGGCGCGCCGGACCGTAGGCATTGTCAGTCAGCAGCATGTGGTCGCCGGTCTTGAGGAAGCCCACGATGGCGCCGGTAACGGCGGCCAGTCCCGACTGTACGGCGATGGAGCGGTGCGCGCCCTCGATGGCGGCGACGGCGTCTTCCAAGGCCTTCTGCGTCGGCGTTCCGTTGCGCCCGTAGCCGTATCCCTCGAACGGGATGCGGTTCTCGAACTTGTCCATCGTCGGCGAGAGGATCGTCGAGGCGTGATAGACGGGCGGATTGACGATGCCGAAGTTGTTGTCGGGATCGCGGCCGGCAACAGCCAAAACAGTGTCGGGTCTGGTATAAGTTTTCTTGGAGGTCATGCCTTCGACTATGGCACAGGCCTCACGCCGGCGGCCAGCGATAGACCTCCGGCCAGAGCACACGCGGGTCCTGCAATTCCCTGGTTTCGCTACGCACGGGCTGAAATCCTGCCTTGCGATAAGTGTCGAGCGCCTTGGGATGGTCGAGCGTGTTGGTATTCAGGATTACCCGCGCTGATTCGCAGGTAAAAGCCCGCTCGATCGCGCGGTCGAGCAGCCAGGGTCCGATCCGCCGGCCGATGTAGTCGAGCATGAGACCGAAGAAGACGATCTCGTCGCCCTGCAATTCGAAATAGCCGACCAGCGCGCCGTCATGACGGGCGATGTGGAGTTCGTGGCCGGGAGCAGCCAGCAGCGCGGCGAGGGCATCGTCGGACAGCAGCCGCCGTTCGTACCAGAGCCACGGACGGCCGACGCGATCGTAGAGCTCGCGATAGAGCGCAACGGTCGGCGCCTCCACCCAGTCGAGGGTAACGTCGAGATCGGGCGGCAGGCCGCGCCGCGTCCAGTCGAGCGGCTTCAATTCGAGATAGGTGATGCGGACCAGCAGGCGGCCGTCGCTGCGCGGCGACGGCTGATGCGCGAACAGGTCGGAGGCTGCCTTAGGCACCGGTGACGATGGGCGTGTCGGCCCGGCCGCCCCATTCGGTCCACGAGCCGTCGTAGATCGCGGCCTCCGGCGCGCCGGTCAGGTAGAGGCCGAGGCCCACGACGCAGGCCGTGACTCCCGAACCGCAGCTTGCCGTCACCTTCTTCGCCGGATCGATGCCGGAGGCCTTGATGCGGGCGGCGAGCTTGTCGGCCGGCAGCATGGTGCCGGTCGCGGGATCGATCAGCTCGTTGTAGGGCAGGTTGTAGGCGCCCGGCATGTGGCCGCCGCGCAGACCGGCGCGCGGCTCCGGCGCCTCGCCGCGAAAGCGGGCGGCGGCGCGGGCATCGACGATCTGCTCGCGCTTGCTCTCGATCAGTCCGAACATATCGTCGACCGAGCGCACCAGCGTGTTGTCGAGCCGGGCGGTGAAGTGACGGTCGCGCGGCGGTGTCGAGTCGTCCGTCACCGGGCGGTTTTCACGCAGCCATTTCGGCAGGCCGCCGTCCAGGATGGCCACATCCTTGTGACCCATGGTGCGGAACATCCACCAGACGCGGCAGGCGCCGGTCATCGGCGTGGTGTCGTAGATCACGATCTTGTTGCCGTCGCCGAGGCCAAGCTTGCGTACGCGCGAGGCAAATTTCTCGGGCGGCGGCAGCATGTGGGGCAGGGAGCTCTTCTCGTCGGCGATCTCGTCGATGTCGAAGAACACCGCGCCCGGGATGTGCTGCTGGGCGAATTCGGCCTTGGGGTCGCGCTTCTGCGCCGGCAGATAGAACGAGCCGTCGACGATGCGCACGTCGGGCGCATCGAGGCGGGCGGCGAGCCAGTCGCTGCTGACGAGCGCGTCGGGTCTTGCGTAGTCCATCTTGCGTTTCCTCAGGTCAGTGCAATGACGAACCGGCGGTTCATCTTGCCCTTGTTTTCAATTTTGATGCATTCGACGCGGCCGATCTCGCCGGTGCGCGCGACGTGGGTGCCGCCGCAGGCCTGCAGGTCGACGCCCTCGATCGCGAGCAGGCGCCCGCGGCCGGCGCCCATCGGCGGGCGCACGCTCATGGTCTTCACCAGTTCGGGCCGGGCATTCAGTTCCTCGTCGGTGATCCATTGCGGCGTCACCGGCCGGTCGAGGGCGATCAGCTTGTTGACCTCCTCGGTGACCCATTCCTTGGCCGGCACCTCGCCCTCGAGGTTGAAGTCGAGGCGGCTCTTGTCGGCGCCAACCTGGCCGCCGGTGACGTTGCCCTTGATCACCGCCGACATGACATGCAGCGCGGTGTGCATGCGCATGTGGAGATAACGCCGCTCCCAGTCGAGCGCGCTCTGGACCTTGGCGCCGAGCGCCGGCCGCGCCGCATCGGGTGCCAGCACATGCAGCACGTCGCCGCCACTCCCATCTGCAGAGGGGGCTTTTAGCGCATCGACGATGCGGGCCTCGCCGCCGTCCCAGCGCAACACGCCGGTGTCGCCGGGCTGACCGCCGCCGGTCGGATAGAAGATGGAGCGGTCCAGCCGCACGCCGCGCTCGTCGAGCGCGGTCACGGTGGCCTCGGCTTCCTTGAGATAGGCGTCCTGACGGAAGAGTTCTTCGACCATGGAGGGGATTTAGGCCCTCGCCAGACGCGCCGCAACTTCCCTTGATGTTGGCATCGAGGGCGCCGCGCCCAATCGCTCGACGGAACAGGCGGCGGCGGCATTGGCGTAGCGGGCGGCCTCGACCGGCGTTGCGCCGGCGGCCAGGCGGGCGGCGAGGGCGCCCACGAAACAGTCGCCGGCGCCCGTCGTGTCCACGACCTTGGCTCTCAGCGCCGGGATGCGAGTTGCGCCCTCGGCGGTGACCACGACGGCACCGCGCTTTCCGAGCGTCGCGACCACGGTGCAGGCGCCTTTCAAGCGCAGTGCTTCGCAGGCAGCGACGATCGACTCGAGCGGGCTAGAGGAGGTGAGTTCCGTCTTGGTCGCCTGCGACAGTTCGATCTCGTTCAGGACCGCGATGTCCACCGACTTCAGCAGCCGGCTGGGATGGCGCACGAACGGCGCCAGGTTGAGGATGGTGCGGGCGCCGGCGGCGTGCGCCCGCTGCAGGACGGCTTCCGTCGCGGCGAGCGGCGTCTCGAACTGCGCAACCCAGACTTCGTCGCGATGCGGTGCCTGGCGGACCATTTCTGTCGTCAGATGCAGGTTGGCGCCCGAGGCGACGGTGATCGCGTTGTCGCCCCCGGCCACCTGGATCAGCGCCACGCCGGTGGCATGTCCGTCGATTTCCCTAACGCCCGAGCTGTCGACATCGTTGTCGGCGAGGAAGCTGCGCAAGCCATCGGCGAAGGCATCCTTGCCGACGGCGCCGACCATGGCCGTTGCCGCGCCAAGACGGACCGCGGCGATGGCCTGGTTGAGGCCCTTGCCGCCGGGCAGGAACGAGACCTTGCCGCCGAGGAGCGTTTCACCCGCTGCCGGGCGCCGCGCACTCTGCACGACGACGTCCATATTGAGGCTGCCGCAAACGACGACTCTCATGTCATCCAGGACGGCAACGGCAGCTTCTTCTCGCGCAGGAACGCCGGGTTGAACAGTTTCGACTGATAGCGCGAACCGCCGTCGCACAGCACCGTGACCACGGTCTTGCCCGGCCCAAGGTCACGTGCGAGGCGCATGGCGCCCACGATGTTGATGGCCGTCGAGCCGCCCAGCACGAGGCCCTCGTGCTGGATGAGGTCGAACAGAACCGGCAGCGCTTCCTCGTCGGTGACCCGGTAGGCGAGATCGATCGGTGCGCCTTCGAGGTTCTTGGTGATGCGGCCCTGGCCAATGCCTTCGGTGACCGAATTGCCTTCGGCCTTCAGCTCGCCCTTGGCGTAGAAGTTGTAAAGCGCCGAGCCCATCGGATCGGCGATCGCGATCTTCACGCCCGCATTGCGTTCCTTCAGCGCCATCGCGACGCCGGCCAGCGTGCCGCCGCTGCCGACCGAGCAGGTGAAGCCGTCGATCTTGCCGTCGGTCTGGTCCCAGATCTCAGGCCCCGTCGTGCGGTAGTGGCCGTCGCGATTGGCGACGTTGTCGAATTGATTCGCCCAGATCGCGCCGTTCGGTTCGGTGGCGGCGATCTCCTTGGCCAGCGTCTCGGAATAGCGGACGTAGTTGCCGGGATTGGCATAGGGGAGCGCAGGCACGAGGCGGAGATCGGCGCCACACAGGCGCAGCATGTCCTTCTTCTCCTGACTCTGCGTCTCGGGCATCACGATCACCGAGCGGTAGCCCAGCGCGTTGGCGACCAGGGCAATGCCGATGCCGGTGTTGCCGGCCGTGCCTTCGACCACCACGCCGCCTTTGCGAAGCGTGCCACGCGCCTCGGCGTCGCGGATCATCGCGAGCGCGGCGCGGTCCTTTACCGAGCCGCCGGGATTGAGGAATTCCGCCTTGCCGTAGATCTCGCAGCCCGTCGCCTTGGAGGCTGCGCGCAACTTGATCAGCGGCGTGTTGCCGATGCTTTCGATGAAACCCGATCGGACGTTCATGACCTGCTCACTGTGCTGACCCTGCGCTCCCGGGCGGACGGTAGACAGGGAGAAGCCCCCCCTGCAAGCACGCTGGCGCAACCGGCTTAGCGCCAGCGGCCTCGCACGTCGGCGCGATGAAGCGCCAGCCACTGCAGGGCGATCACGGCCGTCGCATTGTCGATATCGCCGCGGTCGAGCATCGCGCGAGCTTCGGCGAACGGCACGACCTTGACCAGGATATCCTCGCCTTCCGACTCGAGGCCGAACACGCCGCCGGCTTTGGTCGTGTCGGCGCGGCCGACAAAGAGCGCGCACGTCTCAGACATCGCGCCGGGACTGGCGATGACGTTGTGCATCGGGATCAAGTCACCGATCGCGAGCCCTGCTTCCTCGACCGATTCGCGGCGCACCAGATCCTCGGGCGTCTCGCCCTGTTCGATGATGCCGGCGACCGTCTCCCAGCCCCAGGGGTGGATCCCGGCGACGTACGATCCGGCCCGGAACTGACGAATGAGGACGACCTCGTCGCGCCGCGGATCATAGGGCAGCACGGCCGCGGCATGGCCGCGCTCGAAGACCTCGCGAACGACGAGGGGACTTTGGCCCCCCTTGAAGAGGCTGTGGCGGAAGGAATAGCGGCCGACTTTGAAGTACCCCTGGAAAGCCACGACGTGGTCGATCAGTTCGACCTTTTCGTCGGGCAGAGGAGGGCTAGCCATGGGGACAACTCCACAGGCAAAAAGGGGCCGCTCTCTTCCGAGAACGGCCCCGATTGGCTCCGGAGGTAGGACTCGAACCTACGACCGGGCGATTAACAGTCGCCTGCTCTACCGCTGAGCTACTCCGGAATGGAAATCGGCGCGGGCGGCGGTATCCAGCCCGCGAAGGCGCGATGTTTTGACAGAGCATGCCTGCCCACGCAAGGGCCCCACGCAAGGGCATCGCTCGTCGCAGTTCGTGGAGGCCTGGGCCGGAATCGAACCGGCATACGCGGATTTGCAGTCCGCTGCATCACCACTCTGCCACCAGGCCGCGCGAGGAACGGCGGCTGCTATACTCATGCTGCGACAGAACGGTCAAGCCGAGCGGTCGGAGCAGGCACAAGGCAAGGACCAAGGGGCCGCGACGGAGCGCCCTTTGACGCTGTCGCCGCGTGCCGCCTATAAACACCGCTATATGTAGAGGTTGCTTGATGACGGATTTCGCTCTCGCACGGCGCAACATGGTCGAAGGCCAGCTCCGGCCGAACCGGGTGACCAATACGGCGCTGCTGGCCGCGCTGGGCGAGTTGCCGCGGGAGCGATTCCTGCCCGATTCCGTCCGGTCCGTGGCCTATGCCGACGAGGATGTGCCGCTGGGCGGCGGCCGCTACCTGATGGAACCCATGGTTCTGGCCCGGCTGATCCAGACGCTTCAACCCCAGCCCGAGGACAGGGGTCTGGTGGTCGGAGCCGCCCGGGGCTACGGCGCGGCCCTTCTGGCACGGCTCGTGAAAGCAGTGACGGCCCTCGAAAGCGACCCTGTACTGGCGGCCGCGGGCGAGCAGACGACCAAGGATCTTGGCCTAGCCGACGTCCAGTGGATCACCGGCAAGCTGGAGCAGGGTGTCCCGGGCTCGGCGCCGTATGACGTCATCCTGATCGAGGGGGCGGTTCGGCAGGTTCCTCAAGCGCTCTTCGATCAATTGGCCGAAGGCGGCAGGCTTGCGGTCACCCTCTCCGGGGCCCCAGGCGCGATGGGCGTCGCCCAGATCTTCGTGAAGGATGGCGGCGTGACGTCGGGCCGCCCGCTGTTCGAGGCAGGCACGCCGCTCCTGCCGGGGTTCGCATCGCCGCCGCGCTTCACTTTTTGATGAAACGCCGGCCAGCCTGAGCACTGCATCGGGGGCTACCAATGCTCGTTGCCGCAGTGCTAGGCTCCGTTCCCATATGAGAGTCAGTCCCATGCGTATCCCGCCCGGTTTGAGTCATGCCTGCATAGCCGCAGGGCTCGCGCTTGCGGTCGGGCTGGGGGCGCCACTGGAGGCACGCTCGCAGAGCCTGATCGAGGTCCTGTCGACGACCTACAATTCCAATCCCGATCTTCTGGCCAGCCGCGCTTTGCTGCGGCAGACCGACGAGACGCTGGCGCAGGCGGTGGCAAACTGGCGACCGCGGGTGACCTTGTCGCTGAACTACAACAAGAACATCGACGCCAACTACGCGATGCAGGCACCGGGCCAGCCCCTGGCGCCGACCTTCTTTACCCTGAACGGCAAGTCCACCGTGCTCCAGCTGACCCAGCCGATCTTTCTCGGCGGCCAGACCGTCGCCAACACGAAGCAGGCGCAGGCCAACATCCAGGCGCAGCGCGCCGCCCTCGCCGATACCGAGCAGAGCGTGCTCCTGTCGGCGGTGACGTCCTACGCCGATCTGGTTCAGAACATCGCCATTGCCGATGCGCGGCGGAATAACGTCAACGTTCTCGTCCAGCAGCTCGATGCAACGCGCGAGCGTTTCCGCGTCGGCGAACTCACGATCACCGACGTGTCGCAGGCCGAAGCAAGGCTTGAACTGGCCAAGGCCGACCTCGTGCAGGCCGACACCCAGGTTCGCATCGCCGAAGCCGCCTTCCAGCGCACAGTGGGCATCAGGCCGGCCAAGCTGGGCGAGATTCCCTTGGTCGGTGGCCTACCGGGCAGCGAAGAAGAGGCCGTGGCGCTTGCCATGGACGGCGGCGCCCGATCGGTCACCGCCCAGTATCGCATCTCGGCGGCAACTTACGGCGTGAACAGCGCGGTCGGTGCACTGCTGCCCCAGATCAACCTCGTGGGCACTGTCCAGCAGCAATTCGACGTGCAGGTCCCCGGCGACAGGTTCTACAACTATATTCTCGGCTTTCAGGCCACGATCCCGATCTACCAGGGCGGCGGCGAGTGGTCGCGCATACGGCAGGCAAAGGAATTGGTCGGCCAGCGGCGCAACGAGCTCGACAGCGCGCGCCGGGCCGTGGCGGAGAACGTAATCCGCGCCTGGCGGCAGCTCGACTCGTCGCGTTCCAGGGTGACGTCGTTCGAAGCCCAGGTCCGCGCCAACGAAGTGGCCCTGAACGGCGTGCGGCAGGAAGCCCTGGTCGGATCGCGTACCACCCTCGACGTGCTGAACGCCGAGCAGGAACTGCTGAACTCACAGGTCAACTTGATCCAGGCGCGCCACGACGTGCAGGTTTCGTACTACGGAGTTCTCGCCGGCATCGGCCGCCTGACGGCCCGGAGCCTCACTCTTCCGGTCGAATATTACGACGAAGAGAGGTACTATAACGACGTGGGTTCCCGCTGGATCGGCTGGGGCAACGGCGACACCGCAGCCCCTGCCGCATCGGGTAACGTTTCCACGGGCAGTCCCGCCGCGGGGGGCAGTAGCAGATGAGCGATGCCAGGAACGCGAACAACGATCCGTCGATGGACGATATCCTCGCCTCCATCCGCAAGATCATTTCCGATGACGAAGCGCGCGCCCAGGTCGGCAATCAACAGGCGTTGAGCCAGTCGCCCCGCCCGACCGTCGTTCCCCCGGTCGAACCGCGGCTGCCGCCGGCAACCGGCGGCGCGGGCCGCGACGACGTTCTCATGCTGACCGACCTCATAGAGGAGCCCAAGTCCGGCGCCACAGGGAACAGGCCCGTTCCAATTCCGCTGCCCCGGATCGATCCGGCGCGGGCGGCGGAGATGCCGCAGCCTTCCTTCGAACAGCCGTCGTTCGAACAGCCGCCCCTCGACCAGGCGCATGATGGCGCGCTCGTCGGCTCGGGCGCGGTCGGTGCCGCCAGCTCGGCTTTTGCGCGGCTCAATCAGGCCGTGCAGGAAAGCGTGCCGGCGCCGGCTGCCCACAATCCCGGCCCGGCCATCGACGCCAACGGCAAGACCGTCGAAGACCTGGTCAAGGAAATGCTGCGGCCGATGCTGAAGGAGTGGCTCGACCGCAACCTGCCGCCCATGGTCGAGCGGTTCGTCGAACGTGAGATCGTCCGGCTGACCCGCCGCTGACCAAGAGGCGCCCTCCGTAATCCAACGCCACGGCGCTCGCCGTGGCTTTTTCATTGAGGGGGCGTTTTCGTTTATAAGGCAAGAGATGCTCGCCACGACCTACGACCCCAAGGAAATCGAAGCCCGCCGCTACCCCGAATGGGAGCAGGCCGGGGCTTTCCGCGCCCATCCCGAGTCGGCCAAGCCGCCCTATTGCATTGTCATCCCGCCGCCCAACGTCACGGGCAGCCTGCACATGGGCCACGCCCTCGACAACACCTTGCAGGATATCCTGATCCGCTGGCGCCGCATGAAGGGTGACGACGTGCTGTGGCAGCCGGGTACCGACCATGCCGGCATCGCCACCCAGATGGTCGTGGTGCGCAACCTCGAGCAGGAAGGGATCGGCCTCGCGGTCGAGGGTGCCGCGCGGAACGACGCCAACAAGAAGCTGCTCAACCGTGAGGAATTTCTCGCCAAGGTCTGGGAGTGGAAGGCTTTTTCGGGCGGCACGATCACCGGCCAGCTTCGCCGCCTCGGTGCGTCATGCGACTGGAGCCGCGAGCGCTTTACCATGGACGAGGGGCTTTCTCGCGCTGTCCTGAAAGTGTTCGTCGATCTCTACAAGGCCGGGCTGATCTACAAGGACCTCAGGCTGGTCAACTGGGACCCCAAGATGCTGACAGCGATTTCCGACCTGGAGGTCGAGTCGCGCGAGGTGAGGGGCAGCCTCTGGTACCTGAAGTATCCGATCGAGGGCGCCGCCGACGAATTCATCGTCGTGGCCACCACGCGGCCCGAGACGATGCTGGGCGATACCGGCATCGCCGTTCATCCCGATGATCCCAAATGGAAGCACCTGATCGGCAAGCATGCCGTGCTGCCGCTGGTCGGTCGTCGCATCCCGATCGTGGCCGATGAATATTCCGATCCGGAGAGGGGATCCGGCGCGGTCAAGATCACACCGGCGCACGACTTCAACGATTTCGAGGTCGGTCGCCGCCATGACCTCGAAGCCATCAATATCTTCGACAAGTTCGCGCGGCTGAACGAGAACGCGCCCGAGAAATATCGCGGCCTCGACCGCTTCGACGCGCGCAAGAAGATCGTGGCCGAGATGGAAGAGCAGGGCCTGCTCGACAAGATCGAGCCGCACACCCATGCCGTGCCCTATGGCGATCGCGGCGGCGTGCCGGTCGAGCCTTATCTCACCGAGCAATGGTATGCCGACGCCAAGAAGCTGGCCCAGGAGCCGATCGCGGCGGCGCGCGACGGCCGCGTAAAATTCGTGCCCGAGCGCGGCCGTGACGAGTTCTTCCGCTGGATGGAGAACATCCAGCCGTGGTGCGTGTCGCGCCAGCTCTGGTGGGGGCATCAGATTCCGGCCTGGTACGGACCGGACAAGAAGGTCTTCGTCGAGCTTACGGAAGAAGAAGCCAGGGCGGCGGCGCTGAAGCACTACGGCAAGGAGGTCGCGCTGGAGCGTGATCCCGACGTGCTCGACACCTGGTTCAGCTCGGCTCTTTGGCCGTTCTCGACATTGGGCTGGCCGGACAAGACGCCCGAGCTTGCGAAGTACTACCCGACCAGCGTCCTGGTGACCGGCTGGGACATCCTGTTCTTCTGGGTCGCCCGCATGATGATGATGGGCATGCACTTCGTGAAGGAGGTGCCGTTCCGCACCGTCTACCTGCATGGGCTGGTGACGGACGAGAAGGGCCAGAAGATGTCGAAGTCGAAGGGGAACGTGATCGATCCCCTTGAATTGATCGACAAGTACGGCGCCGATGCGCTGCGCTTCACGGTGGCGTCCCTGGCGGCCTCGCAGGCCGGCCGCCTTCGCCTGGCGCCGGCCCGGGTCGAGGGCTCGCGCAACTTCGCGACCAAGCTGTGGAATGCCACGCGCTACGCCGAGATGAACGGCGCGGCGCTGCCAAAGGGGTTCGATCCGGCGACGGCCAGGCTCACGGTCAACAAGTGGATGCTGGGCGAGCTTGCGCGTGCCAATACGGTGATCGACAAGGCGCTGACGGACTTTCGGCTGAACGACGCGGCAAGCGCGCTCTACGAGTTCATCTGGGGAATCGTCTGCGACTGGTACGTCGAGCTGACCAAGCCGATCCTGCAAGGCGCTGACGGGGCGGAAAAGGACGAGACGCGCGCCGTCACGGCCTTCGTGCTGCGCGAGACGGTGAAGCTGCTGCACCCGGTGATGCCGTTCATCACCGAGGAGCTTTGGGAAAAACTCGGGCACCGTGCCGAGCATGGCGCGCTGATCGGCCAGCCCTGGCCGGCGGCGCCGGCTCTCGCGCCTGATGCCGATGCCGAGATGGGTTGGCTGGTAAAGCTGATTTCCGACATCCGCTCGGCGCGCGCGGAGCTGAACGTGCCGGCGGCGGCAAAGCTCAAGATGCTGGTGGTGGGCGGCGACGGCACGACGGCGAACCGGCTGGAAACGCATCGTGCCGCAATCGAGCGGCTGGCGCGCATCGAAGGGATCGAGCCGGCTCCCACGGCACCGAAGGGGGCGCTGCAGATCGTGGTGGGCGAGGCGACCTACGCCCTGCCGGTGACCGACGTGATCGACCTGAAGGCCGAAGGCGCGCGGCTGCAGAAGGAAATCAAGAAGCTGGCCGACGAGGTCGGCAAGATCGACGCCAAGCTCGGCAACGAGGCCTTCGTGTCGCGCGCGCCGGAAGAGGTGGTCGAGGAGCAGCGCGAACGCCGCAGCCAGGCCGAGCAGACCCGCGAGCGACTCAGCACGGCACTGGAGCGGCTGGGGGCGTAAGGATTTTTCCGGACCGCGAGCCTCCGGCTCGCTTCAGAATCAAGAGCGGGCCGGAGGCCCGCGGTCCGGGAGACTCACTTCAGCGGCTTCGTCCACCAGTTGGAGGCGATGCTCAGTTCCGACCGGCGCAGCACTTCGGTCTTGGCGAGGTCGCGATCGGCGCAGGTCACGAGGATCTGCACCGCGCCATGTTCGTGGATCAGTGTCGTGGCATGGGAGAGCAGCGCTTCGCCGATCGTCAGCCAGTGACGGGGCTCGATCACGCAGAAATCGTCGATGAGATAGGTGGCGCCTCCCGGATCGAAGACAGGCGATGCCGGAAACTGTCGCGCGATCAGGAATCCGAGAAACTGGCCGCCCTCGGTCGCGACCAGGAAGTACGAGCCGGGCTCCGTCAGCAGCCGCATGAAGAACAGCTTCGTCATCGCCGCCGATTGCGAGTGCTTGCGCCAGAAGGTTGACTGGTACTTCTGGTACTGCTGCCGGTTGCGTTCCGCGAGGTCTACGGTTGCTTCAATGTCGGACGCGGCGGCTTTGCGGACGTCCATGGCAACCCCATCCGGCTAAGATGCTTTGCGCAGGTCCGGAACGTAGGGCTTGCTGGCGAAATGCTCCTGATCACCTGAAGCGAAGCGCAGGCCGGCCCGGCGAATCGCCTCGTCGTCGACCCGATCGAGCGGCACGTAGTAACGGTCGTCGACCCGGGTGAAGGTGTCGTTGTCGACGCGATTATAACAGATCAGCAGGGTCCAGCGCCGGTTGGGCGAGCGGTTGGCGTCGGAGCGGTGGATGGCGTTGCAGTGGAAGACCAGCGCATCCCCGGCCTCGAGTTCGCAATACTCGACCGGGCACTTCTCCAGGATATGCGGCATACGCTTGGGGTCGACCTCGTTCTGGGTCGGCGACAGCGGCGTGTGGTCGATGCGGCCGAGCCTGTGCGATCCCGTGGCAATCTGCAGGCAGCCGTTGTTCCGGTCGGTCTTGTCGAGGGCGATCATGACCGAGAGCAGGTCGGGCCTGAGGCAGCCGTTGTAATACCAGTAGCCGTAATCCTGATGCCACTCCCAGGCGCCGCCGACCTCTGGTTCCTTGGCCGTGAGCTTCGATTGGTAGTGGTAGACCGGACCGCCGAGCAGGGCGGCCGACGTATCGACCATCCGGTGCGTGCGGGCGGCGAGGCCGTAGACGCTGTCGCCGGCGCGGTTCCACAGCGCGATGCGGGTCGAACGGCCCTCGCCATCGCGGCGGTCGAGGATGCTGTCGCGGACGGCGGGATCTTCCTCCATCGCGCGCGTGAGAAGCTTCACCTCGTCGGGAGCGAAGAGACCGCGCGCGTAAGTGAATCCCTTCTCGTTGAATTCGGCCATCTGGGCCGCGCTCAGGATATTGGACATCCGTTCCTCACCTAAATCGGGCGGAAGACGTTGCGACCGCCCTCATCGGAGACCGCCACCTTACGCCCAAGCTGTTCGCGCGTCAGCATGTCGGCCAGGATGGCCGGCTCCTGGGGGGCCATGGCGACGAAGCGGTCGCCTGTGGCATCCAGCCGGCCCAGAATATACCCGCGCTCCGGGGCATCCTTGCCGTAGGTGACGCAGTAGGTTTCGATCATGCCGGTGCCGGACGGCCTGGTCTCCACCTTCCACTTCGGCCGGACGTCGAGCTCGGCCTGAAATTTCTTGGGGTCCTGCCGCTTCCAGGCGCCCTTGGTCGGCTCCGTCGAGTAGAGGCCGGCCGAATGCTTGGTGAGGTAGTTGCCGTTGGCCGTCACCATGCCGAACGAGCCCGGCTTCTGGCGCACCACGTTCATCATCTCGGCGATGGAATGGGTGACGTAATTGTTCCCGGGACCGCCGAAGAACGGCAGGCCACCGGTGACGCTGATCGGCCTAGGATCGTCCTCGGCGATGCCGATTTCCGTCATCGCGACTTCGACCGCCGACGGGAAGCAGCTGTAGAGGTCGAAGGCCGCGACGTCGGCCACCTTCTTGTCGGCCATGTCGAGCGCGATGCGCGCGCAGCCCCGGATGGCGGGCGAGGCATCGAGCTTCTCGCGCTCGGAAACAACCCAGGTGTCGGTACCATCGGCGCAGCCGTGCAGGAACACCCAGCGGTCCTGCGGGATGCCCCATTCGCGCGCCTTCTCGACGGAGGTCATCAGCACGGCGGCCGATTGATCGATGATGGCGTTGGCGTTCATCAGCCTGGGATAAGGAAAGCAGATCCAGCGGTTGTCGTCGGAGATCGTCGACAGGGCATCGGCGCTATAGCCTTCGCGCCGCGTCGCCAGCGGATTGGCCTTGGCGACGCCGGCAAGCTTCTCGAACAGCCGGCCCATCGCCTTCATGTGGCTGTCGACGTCGCGCCCGAGCCCGCCGCGGATCGCATTCTCCAGCAGCGGGTAGAAATGGATGGCGGCGCGCAGTTCGTGGCGAGCTTCCTCTTCGCTGAAACCCCAGCGCGAGTCGCCGATGCGGACAGGATCGCCGCCGCCCGGATCCTCGTTCCAGTCGATCTTTTGCCCGGCCCTGCGCGCGATCTGCGTGCTGCGCAGCAGTTCGGCACCGCAGATCAGCGCGAGCTGGGTCTCGCCGTTCGCGATCTCCTCGGCGAAGCGGTTCACCAGGTACTGGGGCATGTTGCCGCCGGAGTGGCTGTAGAGCAGCTGCCGCGGATGGGCATGCAGGCGATTGGCGACACTTTGCGGCGGATTGCTCGATCGGCCGTAGGGCGAGGCGAAGCGCGGGCTGATGTCGCTGAAGAACTCCATCACGGCGATGGCGTCGATCATGTGGCCGAGGCCGTGGCCGCCGATCGCCGCGCCGGTATCGTCGAGCGCGAGGGCTGCTGCTTCGGCACAGAAGGCGACGCGCGAACGATCGCTCGACGGTGCGCCCGTCGTGTCGGTGATCTGGCCGCAGCCGACGAGGATGGGCGTGCGCGGATCGATCATTTTAGCCTGGATCATTTTACGAGAGCCTCGATCTCTGCCGCGCCGAGTCCCGCTTCGGCCAACACGCTCCTGGTGTCCTCACCCAGTGCTGCCACCTTCGGCCCGCTTTGCAGGGGCGAGCCCGAGAAACGGAAGGGTGGCGCCGGCGACTTATAGCTGCCGGCGCTGTCCTCGATGGTGCAGAGCGACCCGCGATGGGCGACCTGCGGGTCCTTCAGCGCCTCGGTGACGGTGAGATAGGGCGAGCAGGGCACGCCGTGCTTCTCGAGGATCGCGACGCATTCCTTGACGGTCATGGTCTTGGACCAGGCCTCGAACTCGTCGACGAACTTGTCCCAGTTCATGCGGCGGTCGGCATACTTCTCGAAGCGCGGGTCGGTCAGCCAGTCGCGCCGCCCGGCGGCCGTCGCCATGTCCTGGAAAGTCTTCTCGCTCGCCGTCGCCAGCATGACATAGCCGTCGCTGGCCTCGACCGGCCCATACATCGGCCGCGACGGCATGTCGAAGTCGAACTGCGCACGATTGACCTCGCCCAGCAGCATGCCGACCAGGGTCTCGAACATCGAGACATCGACCATCTGGCCCTTGCCCGTGACGTGGCGCTGATGGAGCGCTGCCAGGATGCCGCCCATCGCATAGGCGCCGCTGGCATAGTCGGCGACGAAGATGCCGCAATTGTCAGGCCGCTCGCGGCCCTGCTGGTAGAAGGCGTGCGCCATGTCGTAGCCGGTCGAGGCGTGGATCACCGGCGCATAGGCCGGCCGGCCGGCGCCGGGGCCGGTCTGGCCATAGCCCGAGATCGCGCCGTAGATGAGCCGGGGGTTGATCTTGGCAAGCTCGGGATAGTCGAGGCCCAGCCGCTTCATCACGCCCGGCCTGTAGTTCTCGACCACGATATCGACCTTGGCGATCAGCTTCTTCACGGCGGCGATCGCTTCGGGGCGCTTGAGGTCGAGCACGATGGATCTCTTGCCGGCATTGAGCTGGCCGAACATCGTGCCGGCACCGTCGCGCTGCACCGGCCTGGAGCGCATCAGGTCGCCGTCCGGCGATTCGATCTTGATCACGTCGGCGCCCATGTCGGCCAGGAGGCGTGTGCAGTGCGGGCCGGCAATGGTGGTCGAGAAGTCGAGGACGCGCAGGCCGTGAAGCGGCCTTGTCTGTTCGGTCATGAGGTCACCGCGTTACGAGGATGAGAACGACGCCGCCGATCACGAGGATGCTGCCGATCCATTCGCCGATCGACGGCTTCTCCTTGAGGACGAGGCGCGAGGAAATGAAGGTGAACACGAGTTCGATCTGCCCGACGGCACGCACCAGCGCGGCATTTTCGAGCGTCATGGCCAGTGCCCAACCGGCCGATCCGAGGACGCTGAAGATGCCGACCCAGATGGAGGAACGCCAATTGACCCAGACCTTGCCCAGTTGCGGCCGGTCGCGTCGAGCAAGGTACAAGGCCATCAGCACGACCTGGATGGTGTTCATGCAGGCGAGCACCGTGATGCCGCGGATCAGGAAATCGCCCTCGGTCAGGAGCTTCGACGCCTCGCGGATCGTGCCGGCGGCGATGGCGAAGACCGCACCGGACAGGATGCCGTAGACCGCGCCCTTGTGCGTGAGGTCGGCAAGGATACCGCGTATGTCGGAGAGCTTGCCGCGCACGCTCAGGATCGCCACGCCACCCAGGCAGACGAAGATGCCGATCCAGGAGCCGAAGGCCAGCGGTTCGCCGGCGATGTAGGTCGCGAACAGCGCCACGAACACCGTCTCGGTCTTGGAGTAGACCGTGCCGACGGTGAAGTTGCGCAGCGAGAAAGAGTGGATCATCAGTGACGTCGCCACGATCTGGGCGACGCCCGCGATGGTGACGAGGCCGAGGAAGGCCAGCGTGATCGTGGGCACCGTCCGCCCGGTCCCCCAGACGAGGAAGGCGAGGGCGGCCAGCGCCAGGGGCGCGCCGTAGAGGTAGCGGACGAAATTCGCGCCATCGACGCTGAGTAGACCGCGGATCTTCTGCTGCATCGTCGTCCGGATGTTCTGGCACAGCGCGGCGGCGATGGTGATCGGTATCCAGAGCGGCAAGGCATTTTCTCCCTGGGTGGGAGTGTATGGGTTCCCTACAGGCGCGTCTGCCGCCCAGATTTCCGCGATGCAGGCCTCATTCCGGCAGCAGGTGACCTATCCATCGGCCACGGGCGTGGCTAAGTTTCAGCGAAGACTAAGGCGGCCATCCAGGGGGAAAGCCAATGCTGCGAAAAGCGCTCGGTCGGCGAAGCATCGTCGGGGCGGCACTTTCCGCTCCCCTGTTCGGATCAGCGGGGTTCAGTGGGGCGGGCTGGGCGCAAGCCGCCTGGCCCGCCAAGCCCATCCGCATCGTCGTGCCGTTCAATCCCGGAGGAGCGATCGATGCCCTGGTGCGGGTGATCGCCGACGGGTTGACGACGCGGCTGGGCCAGCAGGTTCTGGTCGATCCCAAGCCGGGCGCCAATACGATTGTGGTCGCGGAGATCGTCGCGAGAGCGCCGCCTGATGGCTACACGTTCCTGATCACGACGAATTCGACCCATACCAACAATCCATCGCTCTACGCCAAGCTGCCGTTCGATCCCGACAAGGATCTGATCCCGGTCTCGCTGGTCTCGCTCGGCACCATCCTGGTGCTGGTGAAGGCCGATGCGCCGTTCAGCGATCTCAGGGGCATGGCCGCATGGGTGAAGGGGCTGGGACGGCCCGCGACCTACGGCAGCTGGGGCATCGGCTCCAGCGCCCATCTCTATGGGCTGATGTTCGAGAAATCGTTAGGCGGTCAATATACCCACGTGCCCTATCGCGGCGACGTGCCGGCCCTGCAGGACGTGGCCAACGGGACACTCGACATCACCTGGGCCAGCCCGACCAGCGCCAAGCCGCAGATCGCCGCCGGCCGGGTGAAGCCGCTGGCCGTTGCCGGCGCCAAGCGCTCGGCATCGATGCCCGAGCTTGGGACCTTTGCCGAGCAGCTGGTCGCGGGCTTCGACCTCAGCCTTTTTGTGGCAGCCTACGCGCCGGCCGGAACGCCGGCCGACATCGTGGGCCGCCTGCAGCGGGAGATCAAAGCGGTCATCTCCCAGCCCGAGGTTGCGGAGAAGATGATCGCCCAGGGCCAGACGCCGGTCGGCTCCACCCCGGCCGAGCTCGCGGCCGTCCTGGCGCGCGAGACGCCGATCTGGGCCGACCTCATCAAGCAATCCGGCGCCAAGGTGGAGTAGGGAGTCCCGCATGAGTGCAACCACCGATATCCGCTCTGCCTACAATCTGGCGCCGCCGACCTACAATCCGCGGCTCACCGAGGTCGGGCGCGGGACACCGATGGGCGAACTGCTGCGGCGGTACTGGCATCCGGTCGGCATGGCGGCGGACGCTGGCGCGACGCCGCGCGCGGTCAAGATCCTCGGCGAGGAACTGATCTTGTTTCGCGACGGGCAAGGCAAGACCGGCGTGGTCTATCCACGCTGCTGCCATCGCGGCACGACGCTCTACTACGGCAAGGTCGAGGAGCGCGGCATCCGCTGCTGCTATCACGGCTGGCTGTTCGACGTCGAAGGGCGCTGCCTGGAAATGCCGTGTGAGCCCAACCCGACCGGTGCGCAGTGCCAGCGCGTGCGCCAGCCCTGGTATCCGGTCGAGGAACGGTACGGGCTGGTCTTCGCCTATCTCGGCCCGCCGGAGAGGAAGCCGCTGCTGCCGCGCTACGAATGCCTGGAGGTGCTGAAACCCGGCGAGTTCGTCGAGGCCGACGATTCCAGCATCGGCAGCGGCGGCATCGCCATCGCGCCCTGCAACTGGCTGCAGCATTTCGAGAACGTGGTCGATCCCTACCACGTGCCGATCCTGCACGGTTCGTTCAGCGGGCCGCAGTTCGCGGCGCAAATGAACGCCTTTCCGAAGGTGAAATTCGAGTACGGCCGCCAGGGCGTGAAATCGACCTCGATCCGGCCCGGTTCAGACGGCAAGAAGTTTCGCCGCGTCACCGAAGCCGTGGTGCCGACCCTGCGCGTCGTGCCCAACCCGCAGGTGGCGCAGTACGGCATGGTCGAGTCGATCGGCTGGACGCTGCCGATCGACGACACGCATTACCGCATCTACGTTGCCGGCCGCGTGCGCGAGAAGGGCGAGCTCACCAAGTTCAAGTCGCGCTACAACGGCAAGACTTGGGCGGAACTCACGCCCGAGGAACACCAGAAATTCCCCGGCGACACCGAGGCCCAGGTGGGCCAGGGCGCGATCACCTTCCATTCGGAAGAGCATCTGATGTCGTCCGACCAGGGCGTCTCGATGCTGCGCATCCTGTTGCAGAAGCAGATCGACGTCGTCGTGTCAGGCGGCGATCCGATCGGTGTGGCCTTCGACGAGGCAGGCGCCTACGTCAAGTTCGACGCCGGCCAGTATCTCGACGAGGCGTCAGCGTAGGTCGGCGCCCATTGCGTCCGCCACAGAAGCGAAACCGTCGCGAACGAGAAGGGCGGCCAGTTCGTCCTTGATGCGGCGGACGAGCGGCGGACCTTCGTAGACCATGGCCGAATAGAGCTGCACCAACGTGGCGCCGGCGCGGATCTTGGCATAAGCGTCGGCGCCCGAGCCGATGCCGCCACAGCCTACCAGCGGAAACTGCCGCTCCACGCGTTGCGCGGTTTTGCGCAGAACCTCGGTCGATAAGGACGTCAACGGTGCGCCCGAGAGGCCACCGGTCTCGCCGCGCCGCTCGGATCGCAACGACGCCGGCCGCGACAGCGTCGTGTTGCCGATGATGATGCCGTCCATCCGCAGATCGCGGCAGACCGCGACGATGTCGTCTAGATCGTCGTCCGTCGCATCCGGCGCGATCTTCACGAGGAGCGGTACTGGCTTGCTGGCAATCGCGTCCTGTACGCGCTTCAGCAGGCCGGACAGCTCCGTGCGGCCCTGGAGATTGCGGAGGCCCGGCGTGTTGGGAGAGGAAACGTTGCAGACCAGGTAGTCGGCGTATGGCGCCAGAGCCACGCAGCAGGCAACGTAGTCGGCCGCCCGGTCGGTGCTGTCCTTGTTGGCGCCGACATTGACGCCGACGAAGCCGCGCCGGGGGCGAATGGCCAGCCTGGAGCGGGCGGCCTCCAGTCCCTGTCCCGGGAAGCCCATGCGGTTGATGACGCCGCGGTCCTCGCTCAGGCGGAACAGTCGCGGCCGCGGGTTGCCGTCCTGGGGCCGTGGGGTGACGCTGCCGATTTCGACGAAGCCGAAGCCCAGGCCGAGCATGGCGTCGGGCACCTCAGCGTTCTTGTCGAAGCCGGCGGCCAGGCCGATCGGATTGGGAAGCTGGCGGCCCCAGACGGTGACCAGGAGCGACGATGGGTCGGGCTTCCTGTCTCCCGGCAGCAACCCGCTTTTCAGCGCACGGATCGCCAGTCCATGCGCGGTCTCCGCATCGAGGCGGCAGAGAACCTTGTCGGCGAGGGAATACCAGACGGCCATGGCCGTCTGGTTAGCAGAGAGTCCCTGTGGAGCGCTTTGCTCCTAGCGGCGGTCGAAGCCGTTCTGCGGGCGGACCGCCATCGAATCGGTGAACACGACCATGAACAGCTCCCGGAAAAGCTGTTGTACGCGCGGGTCGTCCGGGCCGGTCGCCGGCGTCCAAGCGGTCGTCTGCGACAGCGACAGGTCGTTGCGGCAATAGATGGCGAAGAGCTTGAAAAGGCCGGGTGCCGGAGGGGCGGTTCGCATCTTGCCCTCGCAGACCGCATCGGCACGCAGATCGTTGGCGTAGTCGAACACCAGCACCAACCGGTAGTAGGGGCGCGGCATTTCCACCGGCTTGGCATAGGTGAAAGTGAGGTTCGGACGCGGCTTGCCAATCTGCATCACCGGCAACAGGCGCTGTGCCAATTCGTCGGCGGCCATGTTGGGAAAGGGATTGCCTTCCAGGACGACCTGAAAGGTCTTGTTGTCGCTCACCGCCCAGAAATCGGTGTAGTCGTACTGCGGCGCGTAATAGACACCGCCGATGGTTGCCGCGCAGGCGATGGCCGGTACCGCGATAACGGCCGCGATCACCACGGCGACCTTCTTCGCAAAACGCATGCGAGCCCCCCAGATAAGTCGGATCAAACGTCTAGATCGCGAGCGAATTTGGCATTTTCCTGGATGAAGGCATAGCGCTTCTCAGGCTTCCGCCCCATCAGATCCTCGACCAAGGTCGCCGTCCGCATGGCTTCGCGGCGGGCATCGACGTCGGCCGCGGTCGGCACATCGACCTTCAGCAGGATGCGTTTGGTCGGGTCCATCGTGGTCTCGCGCAGATGGACAGACTGCATTTCGCCCAGCCCCTTGAAGCGCGTCATCTCGGCCTTGCCGCCGAACACGGTGCGCAGGAGTTCGTCCTTCTGCTGCTCGTCGTGGGCATATTCCGTCCGGCCACCTTTGCTCATGCGGAAGAGAGGCGGCTGGGCGAGGAAGAGATGGCCGTTCTCGATCAGCTTCGGTGTCTCGCGGTAGAAGAACGTCATCAGCAGGGCTGCGATATGGGCGCCGTCGACATCGGCGTCGGTCATGATGATGACGCGCTCGTAGCGCAGCCGGTCGTCGCTGTAGTGGGCGCCGGTGCCGCAGCCCAGTGCCTGGATGAGATCCTGAATCTCCTGGTTCTCGCGCAGCTTGTCGGCGCTGGCGCTGGCTACGTTCAGGATTTTTCCACGCAACGGCAGAATGGCTTGCGTCTCGCGATTGCGCGCTGCCTTGGCCGAACCACCGGCCGAATCGCCCTCGACCAGGAAGATTTCGGTGCCGATCGACCCGGTACTGCTGCAGTCGGCCAGCTTGCCGGGCAGGCGCAGCTTGCGTGTCGCGGTCTTGCGCAGCTGCTCGCGGTCCTGCTTGCGGCGCAGCCGGTCCTCGGCCTTGGCGATGATGTGCTCGAGCAGGACGTTGCCGGCTTCCTTGTCGCCGGTCAGCCAATGCTCGAAATTGTCGCCGACGATGGTCTCGACCAGCTTGGTCGCCTCGACGCTGACGAGCTTTTCCTTCGTCTGGCCCTGGAACTGCGGCTGTTCGATGAACACCGACACCAGGCCCGCCGAGCCTTCGATCACGTCGTCGGCGGTGATGATCGATCCCTTGCGGCTGCCCGTGAGCTCGGCATAGCGCTTCAGGCCACGCAGCAGCGCGCTGCGGAAGCCCGACTCGTGCGTGCCGCCTTCGGCCGTCGGCACGGTGTTGCAGTAGGAGCGGACGAAGCCTTCCTCGTCGTTTGGCCACCAGACCGCCCATTCGACCTTGCCGCCCGCTGTCCCGTTGGTCTCGCTCTTGGCCTCGCCGGCGAAGGGCTGCGGCACGACGGTGGGCCGCTGGCCGATCTCCGATGTCAGGTAGTCCTTCAGGCCACCGGCGAAGTGAAACGACTCCTCGGCCGGAATGGCGCTGTCCTTCGGCAGCAAGGACGGATCGACTTTCCAGCGAATCTCGACGCCGCGGAAGAGATAGGACTTGGATCGCGCCATCCGATAGAGCCGCTCGGCGACGAAGCTATGCTTGCCGAAGATTTCAGGATCGGGATGGAAGGTGACCGTCGTGCCGCGCCGGTTGGGGGCAGGCCCGGCCGACTTCAGCTTGGAGGTGGGCTTGCCGCGCGAGAAGGTTTGCGTCCAGCCTTGGCGGTCGCGCGCGACCTCGACGAGCAGATCGTCGGAAAGGGCGTTGACCACCGAGACGCCGACGCCGTGCAGGCCGCCCGACGTCGCGTAGACCTTGTTGTTGAACTTGCCGCCGGAATGCAGCGTGGTGAGGATGACCTCGAGCGCCGACTTGTTCTTGAACTTCGGGTGCGGGTCGGTCGGGATGCCGCGGCCGTTGTCGCGCACCAGGATGCGATTGCCGGTGAGCATTTCCAGCCAGATCGTGTCGGCATGACCGGCGACGGCCTCGTCCATGGCGTTGTCCAGCACCTCGGCCACGAGGTGGTGCATCGCCCGCTCGTCGGTGCCGCCGATATACATGCCGGGGCGCTTGCGGACAGGCTCGAGCCCTTCCAGAACCTCGATGTCGCGGGCGGTATATGAGGTGTCCTTGGTCGCCGCGGCACGCTTGCCGCCTCCCGACCGATCGAACAGATCGCCGTTCTTGGCCATGTTTGCTTCTTTTGTTACCGGCCGCGCGAGGGGATCACTTGATGGCCGGTGGAGCATGGGTATGGTAGCAAAATTGGCCGAAATCAACCATATCCGGTGGGGAATCGATGTCTGAAAGTCGCCGTGATCCCATCGTAAGGACTGTGCCGCAGCCCGCGGATATGAACGGGAACGGCGATATTTTCGGCGGCTGGGTGCTCTCCCAGATGGACATCGCGGGCGGCTCCCTGGCTGCCCGGGCGGCGAAGGGCAGGGTGGCGACCGTGGCGATCACGGCCATGACCTTCGTCCAACCGATCAAGGTGGGAGACATGGTGTCGATCTATGGGGACGTCGTGAAGATAGGCCGAACCTCGATCACCATCGCGCTCGAGACGATGGTGCAGCGCCGTCATGAGCAGGTGGACCTGCGCGTGACCCACGGCACCTATGTTTTCGTGGCCATCGACGATCACGGCAAGCCGCGGCCCGTGCCGCCACAGGAGGCTACTGCATGAAGGCCGCCGTCGGACTGCTCCTGGCGATCGCCGGAACCCTGGTTTCCCCCGTGGCGTTCGCCCATCCCCATATCTGGATCCAGGAAGTGGTCCGGGTCGTGGCCAAGGATGGCAAATACACCCATGTCGAAGTCGAGTGGCGATTCGATCCGTTCTCCAGCGAGATCGAGATCCCCCTGATCGACGAGAACCAGGACGGCAAGTTCTCGGCCAAGGAGACCAAGACGCTTGCCGATGAGATGATGCCTGAGCTCAAGAACTACGGGTACCTGACGTGGCTCAATACCGGCGGCAAGGATTTCCGGCCGACCCAGCGGCCGGCGTTTTCGGCGCGGATCGACGACCCGGCAAGCTTCATCCCGCCGGAATGGGACCGTATGGCCGGTGACAATGCTGGCATGGCGATGCCGCCCAACAAGAGAGCGGCGCAGCCCGATGTGCCGCGCAAGAAGGGGCCGCGCAATCTCGTCTACATTTTTCGCTTCGCCTTGCCCGAGCCCAGCAAGTCGGTCTCGATCGTGACCTACGATCCGGAAGATTTCATGCGGCTCGAGCTCGACAAGGCCTCCATTCCAGCGGGCTGCACGCTCTCCAAGAATCCGACGCACAAGACCGAATTCGTGCGCGGCCACCCGGTCTTTGCCGACATCGTGACGTGTCAGCATCCATGAGGCCTGTTTCCGTGAGAGCCACCGTCCTGCGCTCGCCGTTCCTCTGGATCGGCGTGCTGCTTCTGCTGGCGCTGGTCGGCGCACTGGTGTTCACCGACGGCGTTGCCGAACTGGCGCGGTATTCCGCCGACTATCAGCGCCGCATCCAGCAGGTCTTGTCGACGTCGCTGCGCGACATCCAGTCCGGCTCGGGATCGCTGGCGCTCTGGACGCTTGCCACCGTGTGCTTCGGCTATGGCGTGGTGCATACGTTGGGGCCGGGGCATGGCAAGGCTGTTGTGGTGGCGTACTTCCTGGACAGCACCAAGCCCCGGGCGTGGATCGAAGGCATCTTCGCCGGCGCCTGGATCGCCTTCACGCACACGCTGGCAGCCCTTCTGCTCGCCGGCGCACTCAAACTCTTCTACAGCGTCGGGCTGCTGGGCGCGTTGCGTGAAGTGCGCAACGTCGAGATCGTCTCCTATGTCCTCATTCTTCTGGTCGGTTTCTGGCGGCTGTGGGCAGGGATCACGGGGCGGCTTCACGAGCATGCCCATGGCGACGGGCATGACCACCATGGACACGATCACCACGGTCACGACCAGCATCATGCGCCCCACGGCGCACCGCCTCGCCGGACGGTCGCGGGCTGGCTGCTGCTGACGGCTGCCGGCATCGCGCCGTGTGCCGGGGCACTGGTGGTAATCCTGCTGTCGGCCGCGCTCGGCGTCCTGTGGGCCGGCGTCGTCGGCGTCGTCGCCATCGCGCTCGGCATGGCCATCACCCTGGCCGCCATCGGCATGGCCTCGATGGTCGCGCATCGCCTGATCATCGGCGACGGCCGCTCGAAGGAGATCGGCCGCTTCACCACGATTGCCGCGGCGCTGATCGTGATCGCGACGGCCGGAACGCTGCTGCTGGGCGCGCTCGAACGCTTCTTCCGCTGAGCGCCCGAGTGGCGGAGATCGCGGCCCCGAACCGGACCTCCCGGCCGCTGCGCGGTGTGCTCTTCATGTGCATCGCCTGCGCCCTGTTCCCGGTCATGAACGGGATCGTGAAGCTGCTGGCGGCAACCTACGAGCCGCAGCAGATCGTCTGGTTCCGCATTGTCTCGCATCTGGTGCTGGTCGCGGCCGTGTTCATGCCGCGCATGGGGTTGGGCCTGTTGCGCACGCGGCGGATCGGCACGCAGTTAGTCAGCTCGGTCATGATGCTGCTCTCGACGCTGTTCTTCTTCTCGGCGGTGAAGTCGATCCCGGTCGCCGAGGCGATCTCTGTCACCTTCGTGGCACCGCTCGCGGTGGTTTTGCTGGCCTGGCCGCTGCTCGGCGAGCGCATCACCTGGTTCCGGATGGCCGCGGTCATCGTGGGCTTCAGCGGCGTGCTGATCGTGATCCGGCCCGGTAGCGCGGTGTTCCAGTGGGCGTCGCTGCTGCTGCTGTGCAGCGCCATGTGCTACGCGATCTACCAGATCCTGATCCGGCGCCTGGCCGGGGTCGACGCCCCGGCGACCTCGATCTTCTACAGCGTGTTGCTGGGCGCGATCATCATGTCGATCTGGCTGCCCCTGGTGTGGAAGATGCCGGCGAACTGGAGCGACTGGGCGCTTCTTTGTTCGCTGGGCGTCTTCGGCGCGCTCGGCCACTATTGCGTCGCCAAGGCGATGACCTATGCCTCGGCCAATTTCGTGGCGCCGTTCAACTATACGCAGATGATCGGGTCGGTCATCGTGGGTTACTTCATGTTCGCCGAGGTGCCGGACTTCTACACCTGGCTCGGCACGGCCGTGGTGGTCGGCGCGGGCCTCATGGTCGGCTGGCAGGGCAGGCGGACATCCAAGGTCTGAGGAGAGCAACATGCCGTATCTCGTCGCCGCCGATCTGCCGACCACGTCGGCGGGCGCACGCTTCCGGGCCTTGCTGGAGCGCCCCGGCATCCTGCAGATGCCCGGCACGCATAACGGCATGGCGGCCCTCCAGGCCCGCAACGCGGGCTTCGACGCGCTCTATCTTTCAGGCGCCGGCATGTCGGCATCGATGGGATTGCCGGACCTGGGTGTGATCACGGTCGACGAGGTCTGCTTCTTCGTTCGTCAGGTCGCCCGGGCATCGGGCCTGCCGGTCCTGGTCGATGGCGACACGGGTTACGGCGAAGCGCTCAACGTTATGCATATGGTGCGGGCCTTCGAGGAGGCTGGTGCTGGCGCGGTCCATATCGAGGACCAGATTCTTCCCAAGAAGTGCGGCCATCTCAACAACAAGAAGCTGGCAGATCCAAACGACATGGCCGCCAAGGTCCATGCCGCGTCACGTGCCCGCCGTGATTTGTTCATCATCGCCCGCACCGATGCGGCGGCAAGCGAAGGCATCGATGGCGCCGTGGCGCGGGCCCGGAAATACATCGAGGCCGGCGCCGACGCGATATTTCCCGAAGCCCTGCACAGTGCCGAGATGTTCAAGGCCTTCGCCAAGGCAATGCCTGATGTAAAGCTGCTCGCCAACATGACTGAGTTTGGCCGCACGCCGTTCTTTACGGCGAGCGAGTTCGAGGCCATGGGCTACCGCATGGTGATCTGGCCGGTTTCGGCCTTCAGGGTCGCCAACAAAGCACAGGAGAAACTGTACGCCGCGCTGCGGCGCGATGGCGGCGCGCAGAACATGCTCGACCACATGCAGACCCGCGCCGAACTCTACGCCACCATCCGCTATCACGAATACGAGGCGCTCGACGCTTCGATCGTCCAGACGATCGTGCCGCAGGGAATGCCGCAGCGCGACTAAAGACCCAATGCCGAAAGGTCGGGGGCGCGGCGGTGGAAGTCGGTCGCGTCCTGGAAGGCTTTGCCCAGGCGCAGCACATCGCGCTCGGCGAAGGGTTTGCCGACGATCTGGATACCGATGGGCAGGCCGTCCGACTGGCCGGACGGCATGGCGAGGCTGCAAAGGCCGAGGTAGTTGCCCGGGCGTGTCAGATAGCCCGGGATCGGCGAGGTCTCGTCGACCTCGGCGAGCGGGATCGCAGGAATCGCCATGGTTGGCATCACGATGGCATCGTAGGGCCGGAACCAGTCGGCGAAGATCTGTCGGCGCTCGGCCATCATGCGGATCTCCTCGGCGTAGGCGCCGGGCAGCAGCAATTTTGCGGCCTGGGCGCGCGCCCGCACGCCGGGGCCGATCGCCTTGCTCATGTCCTCGATGTAATCGCGATGCAGGGAATAGGCCTCCGACGAGATCATCGTTCCCGCCGGCCGCGAAAGATCGAAATACCAGTCGGGCAGGCGCACCGCTTCGACCGTGGCGCCCAGGCTCTCGAACGTCCGTGCCGCCGTCTGCCAGGCCTTGGTCACGTCGGGGTGCATGAAGTTCGGCAATTGCTTCGTATCGGGAATGGCGATCCGCATGCCCTCGATCGAGCCCGGCAGCGTGGCAAGGGTGAAATCCTCCAGCGGCTGGCCGAGCGTCGTCGGGTCGCGCGGGTCGGGGGCGGCCAGCGCATTCAGCATCAGCGCGCAATCCTCGACCGAGCGGGCCATCGGTCCGATCGAATCGAGAGTCCAGCTCAACATGATGGTGCCGGAGAGTCCGATGCGCCCGAACGTGACCTTCAGGCCGACCAGACCGTTAAAGGCCGAGGGGATGCGCACGGAGCCGCCGGTGTCGCTGCCGATGCCGGCCGGCGTCAGCCGTGCCGCGACGGCGACGCCGGTGCCGCTCGAGGAGCCGCCCGGCACGCGATGAGTTGCCAAATCCCACGGATTCCAGGGCGCACCCATCAACGGATTGGTGCCCCAGCCGCCGAAGGCGAATTCGACCATGTGCAATTTGCCGAGCGGGATCATGCCGGCAGCGGTGAGTCGCTCGACGGTGTTGGAGGTCTCGGTAGCGATGCGGCCTTCGAACATCTTCGAACCGCCGGTACCGACCTTGCCGGCGATGTCGCAGAGATCCTTGTAGGCGATCGGCAGCCCGTGGAGCGGCGGCAGGGGAAAGCCCCCGGCGCGCGCCCGGTCGGCGCCGTCGGCCATCGCCTTCGCGGTGTCGGCATAGACCTCGGTGAAGGCGTGAAGCTTGCCGTTGGCCTTGGCGATCCGGCCGAGCAGACCATCGACGATTTCGCGCGAAGAAAATTGCTTGGCGGCGAGGCCGGCAGCGAGTTCGGTCAGGGTGAGGGTATGAAGAGTCATCAGTAGGTCGCCCTTCCACCGGAGAGATCGAAGGTCGCGCCTGTTGCGAACGTGCAGTGGCTGGAAGCGAGCCACGCGACCATCTCGGCCACTTCTTCCATGTCGCCGAAGCGGTTCATGGGGATTTTCGACAGCATGTAGTTGATGTGCTGCTCGGTCATCTGGCTGAACATCTCCGTTTTCACCGCTGCTGGCGCCACGCAATTCACCAGCACCCCGGTCGTAGCAAGTTCCTTGCCGAGCGACTTGGTGAGGCCGATGACGCCGGCCTTGGAGGCCGAGTAGGCCGAGGCATTGGGGTTGCCTTCCTTGCCGGCCACTGACGCGATGTTGACGATGCGGCCCCAGCCGCGCTTGGCCATGCCGTCGGCGACGGCGCGATTGCAGAGGAACACCCCGGTCAGGTTGATGTCGATTACCTGCCGCCAGGCGTCGACGGGATAGGCAACCACGGTCGCATTGGGTCCGGTGATGCCGGCGCTGGCCACCAGGATATGGGGGGGCGCCAGCCGCTTCTCGGTGCTGGCGAGGGCTTCGGCCACCGACGTTTCGCTGGTCACATCGACCGACACGGCGATGGCGCCTTTTAAGGCAGCGGCCGACTGCTCGGCGCGGGCGAGGTCGCGATCCCACAGCGCGACACTACCACCGCCGGCCGTGATTTTCGCAGCGCAGGCCAGGCCGATCCCGCGCGCGCCGCCGGTCACGATCGCCGTCCGATCCTTGAACAAATCCGCTGCCATGCTTGTCTCCCAAGCGCTTGAACTGCCTAGCGATTCGCACCATATCGGCGCCCTGCGCCATCCGCTACACTGGCGCTTCAGCGTTTCCCCAGTAGCGTTTCCCCCTAGTGTTCTTTGGGAGTTGCATGTCCTCCGCCACGCCGGCATCCATCGACGCCACCGTCGAGCTTCTGAAGAGCGGCGACTATATCGCCGATCGCAGCCTCGCCACCGTTCTCTATCTTGCCTTGAAGCTCGGCCGTCCTCTTTTCTGCGAAGGCGAAGCCGGAGTCGGCAAGACCGAGATCGCCAAGGTGCTAGCCACTACGCTGAAGCGCCCGCTGATTCGCCTGCAATGCTACGAGGGGCTCGACATCGCATCCGCCGTGTACGAGTGGAACTATGCAAGGCAGATGATCGAGATCAGGCTGGCCGAAGCGCAGGGCGTGCATGATCGCGGACAGTTGGCCGCCGATATTTTCGACGAGCGATTCCTGATCCGCCGCCCCTTGCTCGAGGCGCTCAGCCCGCATGCCGAAGGTGCGCCGATCCTGCTGATCGATGAGCTGGACCGGACCGACGAGCCCTTCGAGGCCTATCTGCTGGAGCTGCTGTCCGATTTTCAGGTCACGATTCCCGAACTCGGCACCGTGAAGGCCGCAGAGACTCCGATCGTCATCGTGACCTCCAATCGCACGCGCGAAATCCATGACGCGCTGAAGCGCCGCTGCTTCTATCACTGGGTCGACTATCCCGACCTGAAGCGCGAACTGGAAATCCTCAAGGTGAAGGCGCCGGGATCGAGTGAGCGCCTGTCGCGGCAGGTCGTGGGCTTCGTCCAGGAATTGCGCAAGCTCGACCTCTTCAAGGCGCCAGGCGTGGCGGAGTCGATCGACTGGGCCACCGCGCTTTCGGAACTGAACGCGCTCGACCTCGATCCCAGGACCATCAACGATACGCTGGGCGTGTTGCTGAAGTACCAGGACGACATCCAGCGCTTGCAAGGCACGGAAGCAGCCGAAATCCTGCGCAAGGTGAAGTCCGATATCGCCGCCGAGCCGCTGGGCTAGGTCGGGTGATGGACGCGCTGCCCGACTCGGCACCGGTGCCTGACCCCCGCGAGGGCAAGCTCGCCACCAATATCGTGCACTTTGCCCGCACGCTACGGACCGCCGGGTTGCGCGTCGGGCCCGGGCAGGTGCTGCGTGCCATCGAGGCGGTCGAGGCGGCAGGTCTGCGGAAGAGGGACGACTTCTACTGGACGCTGCATTCGGTGTTGGTGAACCGGCGCGACCAGCGCGAGATCTTCGATCAGGCATTTCACGTCTACTGGCGCAATCCGCGGCTCCTGGAAAAGATGATGGAGATGTTGCTGCCGCAGGTTGGCGTGCCGGTGGAGCAGGATCAGCGCAAGCAGCTCAGCCGCCGCCTGCAGGAGGCCCTGCAGCCCGGCCGGGGCGAGGCGCCGCCCGATGAAGGCGAGCCGCCGGAAGTCGAGGTCGAGGCGACCTTTACCGTTTCCGATCGCGAGATCCTGCAGCACCGGGACTTCGAGCAGATGTCGCAGGCGGAGATCGACGACGCCTTGCGGGCCATCGCCCGGATGCGCCTCCCGGTCCCGGAGCGGCGGACCCGGCGCTATCGTGCGGCCCGACGTGGCCCCAGGGTGGATTTCCGCGCCTCGCTGCGCCGGGCGCTGCGGCCGGAAGGGCTGACCGAGTTGCGCCGCCGGGAGCCGCGGCGCCGGCCGCCGCCTCTGGTCGTGCTGTGCGACATTTCAGGGTCGATGGCGCGCTACACCCGCATGTTCCTGCACTTCATGCATACGATTACCAACGATCGGGACAGGGTCTTCTGCTTCACCTTCGGCACGCGCCTGACCAATGTGACGCGCTCGCTGCGTTATAGGGATGTGGATATAGCGCTGGCCAAAGCCTCGGCGCAGGTCGAAGATTGGTCGGGTGGCACACGGATCGGACAGTCGTTGCACGAGTTCAACAACAAATGGTCGCGCCGCGTCCTGGGGCAGGGGGCCGTGGTCGTGCTGATAACCGACGGGCTCGATCGCGAAGGCGGTGACGGCCTCGCGGCGGAAATGGAGCGCCTGCACAAGTCGTGCTCGCGGCTGGTTTGGCTGAACCCGCTCTTGCGCTACGGTGCCTACGAACCCAAATCCCAGGGCAACAAGGCCATGTTGCCCCATGTCGATGAATTCCGACCCGTTCACAACCTCGAAAGCCTGGCCGGGTTGATCACGGCCCTCGGCGCGGTGACGCCCGGCGCCGATCGACGGCTGGCCACATGGCAGACAGAACTGCGCAAGGAGTAGATATCATGAGCGACGCCCTCGATGTGCTGGATCAGGTCGGCAAGTGGAAGAGCTCGGGCAAAGGTGTCGCCATCGCCACGGTGATCACGACCTGGGGGTCCTCGCCGCGCCCGGTCGGCAGCCAGCTCGGCGTCGATGACTCGGGCGCCATGGTCGGCTCCGTGTCGGGCGGCTGCATCGAAGGCGCCGTCGTCAAGGAAGCACTCGACGCGATCAAGGACGGCAAGCCGCGGCTGCTCGATTTCGGCGTCACCGACGAGCAGGCCTGGGACGTGGGCCTGGCCTGCGGCGGCAAGGTCCAGGTGTTCGTCGAAAAGGTAAACTGATCCGATGAAGACCGAGACCCTCGCGGCTCTCCAGCAGGCCCGCACCGAGCGCACCGCCGTCACCTTGGCGACGCGCCTCAGCGACGCCGCCGAAACCATGATCTATCTCGACAGAGTCGACGGCGCGATGGCGGGCGATGCCACGCTGGTGTCCGCCGCGCGCCGCGCCATGGCGATCGGCCGCAGCGAGACGATCGATCTCGGCGGCCAGAAGATCTTTCTCAACGTCTATGTGCCGCCGCCGCGCCTGATCATCGTGGGCGCGGTCCATATCGCCCAGAGCCTGGCGCCGATGGCGACCATGCTCGACTTCGACGTCACCGTCGTCGATCCGCGCGGCGCCTGGGCCACCAGCGCGCGCTTTCCCGGCGTGAAGGTAATTCAAGATTGGGCCGACGAGGCGTTCCAGGCGATGGGGCTCGACGTTTCGACCGCCGTCGTCACCTTGACTCACGATCCCAAGCTCGACGATCCGGCGCTCGAAGCGGCGCTGAAGTCCGATGCCTTCTATATCGGCGCGCTCGGCAGCCGGAAGACCCATGCCAAGCGCAAGGAGCGGCTATCCGAGGTGGGGATCACCGACGACATGTTCGCGCGCGTCCATGGCCCGGTCGGCCTCAACATCGGTGCCAAGTCGCCGGCCGAGATCGCGGTGTCCATCCTGGGCCAGATCGTCGAGGTCCGGGCGCGCCGTCTGGAAATTCTGGCGGGACCGAAGGTGGTCGCAGCGTGAGATTCGGCGACACTCCCATCGACGAGGCTACGGGCGCGATCCTGGGCCATGGCTGGCGTTCGGGCGGGGTCAATTTCTCCAAGGGCAGGACGCTTTCGGCCGACGATGTCGCCAAGCTCAAGGCCGCTGGCGTCTCGACGGTGGTGGCCGCGCGGCTCGATGCCGACGACGTTCATGAAGACGAGGCAGCGGCGACCGTCGCCAAGGCGTTGGCAGGCGAGGGCATAGAGGTCACGGCGCCTTTTACGGGGCGTTGCAACCATTTTGCCCGCGGCTCGGGGCTCGCCGTCGTCGATCACGCCCGCATCGACGCGCTGAACGAGCTCCACGAGTCGGTCACCGTGGCGACCTTGCCGCCCTTCGCGCGAGTAGAACCGCGCCAGATGGTGGCGACGGTAAAAATCATCCCCTATGGCGCGCCGAAGTCGGCGGTGGCGCGCGCCGTCGAGGTCGCGCATTCGGCCAACCTGCCGCTCATTTCCGTGGCGCCGTTCCGGGCGATGCGGGCCGGATTGGTGCAGACCAGGCTGCCGGGCACGCGTGACAAGGTGCTCGACAAGGCGGTCGGCACGACGACCAAGCGCCTGACATCGCTCGGCAGCACCTTGAACGGCGAGCGCCGCGTTGCGCACGATGCCGTGGCCATCGCGGGAGCACTGAAGGAATTGAAGGCGGAGGGCTGCGACCTCTTCCTGATCGCCGGCGCGTCGGCGATCGTCGACCGAAACGACGTGGTGCCGCTCGGCATCGCGGCGGCCGGCGGCAAGATCCATCATTTCGGCATGCCGGTCGATCCGGGCAATCTTCTGTTGACGGCCGAACTCGACGGCAAGCCCGTGCTGGGCCTGCCGGGGTGCGCCAAGTCGCCGAAGTACAACGGCTTCGACATGGTGCTGGAGCGGCTGGCCGCAGGACTCATCGTGGGCCGGGCGGAGATCGTCCGCATGGGCGCGGGCGGCCTGCTGGCCGAGATCGCAAGCCGGCCGCAGCCGCGCGACGATGAGCCGTCGGACGGCGAGGGCCCGCAGCAGGTGCCGCGCGTCGCGGTCCTGGTCCTGGCCGCCGGCCGGTCGACGCGGATGGGCGGGCCCAACAAGATGCTGGCCGATGCCAATGGCGCGCCACTGGTCGTCCATGCTGTGAAGTCGGCGCTCGAATCGCAGGCCGTCGAGATCGTGGTCGTGCTCGGTCACATGGCGGAGCAGGTGAGGGCAGGCATCGAAAGCGCCATTCCCGGCCGGTCGCGCCTGCGCTTCGTCACCAATCCGGATTTCGTCGATGGCCTCAGCACGTCCGTGCGGACCGGCATCGGCGCACTCAGCTCCAATATCGATGCCGCCGTCGTGCAGCTGGGCGACATGCCAGGTGTCGGCGCCGGCCTGCTCAATCGGCTGATCGCGGCTTTTAGCCCGGTCGAGGGCCGCGCGATCTGCGTGCCGACGGTGGGCGGCAAGCGCGGCAATCCCGTGCTGTGGGCGCGGCGCTTCTTTTCCGAGATGGTCACGCTCTCCGGCGACAGCGGCGCCAAACACCTGATCGGCGAGCACGCCGATCTCGTCTGCGAGGTCGAGATGGCGGGTGAGGCGGCGATCACCGACATCGACACGCCCGAGGCGCTTCAGGCCTGGCGGGAGCGGAGTCCGGTATGAGCTTCGATGTCAGAGCGGTTAGAAGCCAGTTCCCGATCCTGTCCGAAATCATCGACGGCCGGCCGGTTCACTATCTCGACAACGGCGCCTCGGCGCAGACGCCCGATGCCGTGCTCGATGCCGTGCGGACCTATGAAACCACCGGCCGCGCCAATGTGTTGCGCGGCGTCCATCGCCTCGCCGAGCGGGCAACCGATGCCTACGAGAATGCCCGCACCGAAGTCGCGACCTTCCTCGGTGTCGCACCCATGGAGATCATCTTCACGGGCGGCTGCACGGCAGCGATCAACCTGGTGGCCTATTCCTACGGCTCGCTCCTGAAGCCGGATGATCGCATCCTGCTGTCGGAGCTCGAGCACCATTCCAACATCGTGCCGTGGCAAATGCTGCGTGCGCGCGCCGGCATCGAGATCGACATGGTGCCGGTGACGGTGGACGGCCGGATCGATCTCGAGAAGCTACCGGAACTGATCACGCCGCGGACCAAACTGATCTCGCTGGCACACGTTTCCAACGTGACGGGGGCGATGGTCGATGTCGGCACCGTGGTTGCTGCCGCCAAGACCGTCGGCGCCAAGGTCATGCTCGATGGCGCCCAGAAGGCCCCGCATGGTCCCATCGACCTGCCGGCGCTCGGCGTCGATTTCTACGCCTTCGCCGGCCACAAGGCCTATGGGCCGAACGGCATCGGCGTGCTGTGGGCGAAGGCCGAGCTGCTCGAAGCCATGCCGCCCTTCATGGGTGGCGGCTCGATGATCGGCCGCGTGACATTCGCCGAAACCACCTGGGCACCGCCGCCGCGACGGTTCGAGGCCGGCACGCCGCCGATCGGTCCCGCGATCGGCCTGGGGGCTGCCTGCAAATGGATGCGGGCGCTCGACTGGACCGGCGCGCACGCGCACGAGATGATGATGGTGCAGCATCTGATGGACGGGCTGCAGAAGATCGACGGCGCCCGGATTTTTGGCCCGGCCGGACTGCAGAACCGCTATCCGGTCGTGTCATTCATGCTGGACGGCGTCCATCCTCACGACGTCGCCCAGACGCTCGACTCGTTCGGCGTCGCGGTCCGCGCCGGCCATCATTGCGCACAGCCGCTGATGGACCGCTTCGATCTCGACGGCACGACGCGTGTTTCCATGGCGCCGTACAATGATCGCAGCGACATCGATGCCTTGCTGACCGGCGTGCGGCACGCCGCCAAGACGCTTCGATGAGAATGGGGTGATGAGCGACCAACTCTACCAGGAACAGATCGTAGCGCTCGCCAAGGCCAGGACAGGTGCGGGCAAGCTGGCGAACCCGACCAAGTCGGCCCGCCGGGACAACCCACTGTGCGGCGACCGGGTGACGATGGACGTCCGGTTGGACGGGCAGGGCAAGATTGCCGAGATCGCCCATCAGGTGCGCGGCTGCCTACTCTGCCAGGCATCGGCCTCGGCGCTGTCCTCGATTGCGATCGGTCGTGACGCCGTGGGCATCGCGGCGGCGCGTCACGAAGCCGAACGGGCGGTCGGGCGGGAAGAGGGGGGAGCTGCCGGGCCGTTCGCCGCTTTCGCGCCCGTTGCCGCCCACAAGTCGCGGCAGGAATGCGTGCTGCTGCCGTTCGAAGCGCTAAAAGACGCGCTCGCGTAGATTCGTCGCCGCGTAGATTCGTCGCCGCCTAGATTCGTCGCACGGGCGCCCCGGTTGCGTCATAGTCCGCGCTCACGGTGCGTGGGCAGCGCCGGGGAGGCCTCATGCGATATCTTCTGACCAGTCTGGCTCTTCTGAGCCTTTTCACCTTTCCGACTCTCGCCGTTGCCCAGGACCTAGCCCTGAAGCGGGTGATGCTGTCGTCGGGCGGCATGGGCTACTTCGAATATGAAGCCGCCGTCGATGGCGACGCGACATTGAAGCTCACGGTCTCGCTGCAACAGGTTGACGACGTGCTGAAGAGCCTGGTCGTCTACGACGACAAGGGTGGCGTCGGCGGCCTCAGCCTGCCGGGGCGCGAGCCGCTGGCCCAGGCTTTCAAGGACCTGCCGTTCGACCAGGCCTCCCTAGGATCACCGGCCGAGTTGCTGGCGACCCTGAAGGGCGCGCAGGTCACCGTCGGCGGCAGCCGTGCAATCTCGGGCCGTATCGTTTCGGTCCAGGAAGAGACCGTCGCTCTCGGCGCCGACAAGGGAACGACCACGCGCACGCGCGTCACCCTGTTCACCGGCCTCGGCCTGCAACAGTTCATCCTGGAAGATGCGGAGAACCTGCAGTTCGCCGATGCGGCGCTGCGCGACAAGGTCAGTCAGGCCCTGGTCGCCATCCAGGGCAACCGCGCCAAGGATGCCCGCACCATCGAACTGTCGACGCGCGGCACGGGCAAGCGCGTCGTGCGGGTTGCCTACATCGTCGAAGCGCCGGTGTGGAAGGCGTCTTATCGCCTGACCATGGGCGCGGACCCGGCGGCGCCGCGCTCGGCGCTACAGGGCTGGGCTACGATCGAGAATCTGAGCGGCCAGGACTGGAAGGACGTCGAGCTCACCTTGGTATCGGGCCGGCCGGTCGCCTTTCGTCAGGCTCTCTACAACGCCTACTACGTCACGCGCCCGGAAGTGCCGGTCGAAGTCGCCGGCCGCCTCGTGCCCGGCGTCGACCGTGGCGGTGTCGAAGCCGATCAACGCAGCAAGGCCTCGGTACCGTCGATGCCCGCACCGGCACCGTATCGCGCACAGCAGGAGCGCACCATGTCACCGGCCGCCGCGCCGCCACCGCCTCCGCCGCCAATCGCCGCCGCAGCCGAGCAGATCGAAGCCTCGGATGCCGCGACCCAGGTGGTGTTCAAGTTCCCGCGCGCCGTCAGCGTCGACAACGGTCGCACGCTGTCGATTCCGATCATCGACCGCCAGGTGCCGGCGCTGCGGATGGCGCTCTATCAGGCCGACGCCGCGCCGCGCAATCCGCTGGCCGCCATCCGCCTCACCAACGACGGCGAGAGCGGTCTGCCGCCGGGCCTGATCACGATCTACGAGCGCGACAAGGCCGACAGCGTGGCCTATGTCGGCGACGCCCGGCTCTCGGGCTTCCCGGTCGGCGAGACGCGGCTGCTGGCCTATGCGCTCGACGAGAAGATCACCATCGAGCGCGACGTCGCCCAGACCGACCGGCTTGCCACGGGAACCATCTCCCAGGGCGTGCTCAAACTCTCGCGCATCGTACGCCAGACCGCGGTCTACCGCGTGCGCGGCCCGGCCAAGGAGCCGCGCCAGCTCATCGTCGTGCAGCGCCGGCTGCCGGGCTGGACGCTCACCAAGCCCGACGCCAAGGGCATCGACATCAGCGAGGGCAACTACCGCATCCCGTTCACCCTGCCGGGCGGCGACCAGACCCAGACGTTGGAAGTCGTTCAGGAGCAGACACAGCAGCAGGAGCTGCGTCTGGTCGATGGGGCCGCCGACCAGATCCGCGTCTATGCCCAGGCGCGCGAGTTCGATGCCAAGACCCGCGATGCGCTCACCAAGGTGCTGCAACTGCAGCAGTCCGTTGCCGAGGCCCAGCGCAAGGGTACGCAGGTCGATGCCGAGCGGCAGGCGATCGCGCAGGAGCAGGCGCGACTGCGTGAGAACCTTGCCCGCGTGCCGGCCAACAGCGACCTGCAGCGCCGCTACCTCGCCACGCTCGACAAGCAGGAGAGCGACCTGGAAGCGCTGGCCAAGCGCAAGATCGAGGCGGAGAAGGGCGTCGAGACGGCGCGCGACGCGCTCAGGACGTACGTGGCGCAGCTCGGTTAACCGGCGCGGAGCGTCCTCACCGCGTCGTCGCGGCGGAAGAGGTAGAGAAGGGTTCGGAGCGCCGCGCCGCGGTCCGACTTGAGATCGGGATCGCGATCGATCACCAAGCGTGCATCGTCCCGGGCGGCCTGCAGCAGTTCGCCATGGGCCGCAAGGTCGGCAAGGCGCATGTCGGGCAGGCCGCTCTGTCGCGTGCCTAAAAGCTCACCGGCGCCGCGCAGGCGTAGATCTTCCTCGGCGATGCGGAAGCCGTCCTCGGTCTCGCGCATGATCGCGAGCCGTGCCTTGGCGGTCTCGCCGAGTGGTTGGGCATAGAGCAGCAGGCAGCTCGATTTGCCGGCGCCGCGCCCGACCCGACCACGAAGCTGATGAAGCTGTGCCAAACCGAAGCGCTCCGCGTGTTCGATGACCATGACAGTGGCCGCGGGCACATCGACGCCGACTTCGATCACCGTCGTCGCCACCAGGACCGACAGGCGCCCATCGGCGAAGGCCGCCATGGTCGCCTCGCGTTCAGCAGTCTTGAGCCTTCCATGCAGCAGGCCGACCTTGCCGGGAAAGCGGGCGCTGAGCAGCTGGAAGCGTTCCTCGACATTGGCGAGGTCGACTTCCTCCGATTCCTCGATCAATGGGCAGACCCAGTAGACTTGGGCGCCGGTCCCGATCATGCGGCCGACGCCCGGCACGACCTCGCCGACCCGCTCCAGGGGAAGCGTGCGGGTGTCGATGGGCAGGCGACCGGCCGGCTTCTCGGTGAGTTTCGACACGTCGAGATCGCCATAGGCCGCCAGCATCAAAGTGCGCGGGATAGGCGTCGCGGTCATCACCAGCAGGTCGACGGCATGGCCCTTGGAGGAAAGCGCCATGCGCTGATGGACGCCGAAGCGATGCTGCTCGTCGACGACGGCCAGCGCCAGATCGGCGAACTCGACTTCTTCCTGGACCAGCGCGTGCGTGCCGATGACCAGACCGATCGAGCCGTCGGCCAGGCCGCGCATCGTCTCCTTCTTCTGCTTCTGGCCGTCACGCCCGGTGAGGAGCGCGAGGCGAACGCCCGTGGCCTCGGCCAGCGGCGCGATGGTGGCGTAGTGCTGGCGCGCCAACAGCTCCGTCGGCGCCATCAGGGCGGCCTGGGCACCGGCTTCGACGGCGATCAACATGGCGAGGAAGGCGACCAGCGTCTTGCCGCTGCCGACATCGCCCTGCAGCAAGCGGATCATCCGCTCCGGCTTGGCCATGTCGGCCGCAATCTCCTCGACCGCGCCTTTCTGACTGGCCGTCAATTCGAACGGCAGCGCCTCGAGCGTGACCTTGTGCAGGCGCCGGTCACCCTTGGTGGCGCGCCCGGCGACCGTGCGATTGTGATGTCGCACCAATGCGATGGCGAGTTGGCTCGCCAGCAACTCATCGAAGGCGAGGCGGGCCCGCGCCGGATGCAGCGGTGCGAGGTCGGACTCTTCCGCAGGCGCTTGAGCCTGCGCGAGCGACGATTTCCAGCCGGCCCATCCATTGCGCGCGAGGTACGCAGCGTCCTGCCATTCCGGCAATTCAGGTGCACGTTCGACGCCGGCCGCAATGGCTTTCTGGATCGGGCGTTGGGTGAGGCCCGCAGTGAGGCCGTAGACCGGCTCGACCCGCAGGATCGACTCGCGCTGGTCGAGCGGCACGACATGGTCGGGGTGCGTGATCTGGACTTCGCCCTGGTAGAGATCGATCCGGCCACTGACGACGCGGATCTCGCCCGGCGGCAACAGCTTCTTCAGGTAATCCTCACGGCCGTTGAAGAAGGTGAGGCAGAGCCGGCCGGTCTCGTCACTGCACCAGATGCGGTAGGGCTGGCGCGGGTTGCGCGGCACCAGATGCTCGTCGACCGTCACCGTGAGCGTGGCGATTTCGCCTGCCTGGGCGCCCGCGATCTCGGGTGCGTTGCGGCGGTCGATGAGGGCGGAGGGCAGGTGCCACAGCAGGTCGACGACCAGCGGCCCCGTTAGTTTCTCCACGAGCTTGCCCAACCGCGGCCCAATTCCGGGCAGCGACGTCACTTGGGCGAATAGAGGGGTCAGGCTTTGCGGGCGCATTTGTGAGGTATGGGCGTGTAGCAGGCGTGTGGGGCCGCGTGACTCCGCCATCGCCGCCGCCTATATGCTACGCCCCTTTTCGGGTCGGACCTGGGGAAAAGATGAGCGGCGAGGCGGATATCGAGACCCGGCGCAAGCGGCTGCTCTATCGCAGCATCTACCGTGGCAACAAGGAGAACGACATTCTCCTTGGCCAATTCGCGCGCGCGCATATCGCCTCGTTCCATTCGGCCGAACTGGACCAGTACGAACGCCTGCTGGATACCGGGGACAACGATATCTTCGACTGGGTTTCGGGCAAGGCCGACGTTCCGCCTGAGGCCGATACGCCCGTTCTGCGCCTGGTTATGGCGTTCCGGGTGAGTTTCCAATGACCATGCCGCTCGCCGACACGCTTGCAGCGATCCATCGCAAGGCAGGCCGCTGGACCATCGCCGGCCTGCCGGAAGGCGCGGATTCGCTGGCGCTCGCAGATTTGGCGCGCACGAGTGGCGGGCAGGACATTCTGCATGTGGCGCGCGACGGTCAGCGCCTGGAGCGGCTTCAGGACGGGCTGCGCTTCTTCGCGCCGGAGCGCGAGGTGCTGGTCTTCCCGGCGTGGGATTGCCTGCCTTACGACCGGCTGTCGCCGCACCCGGACATCGTGGCGGAACGGCTGACGACGCTGGTCAAGCTCGCAGCGACCAGGAAACCCGGTGCGCCGGGCAGGATCATCCTGGCATCGGTGGGAGCTGCCCTGCAGAAGGTCCCGCCACGCAGCCTCTATGCCGATGCCGCGGTCGTCCTGCGCAAGGGTCAGACGGTCGACGTCAATTGGCTGGCGAAGTTCCTCGGCGAGAACGGCTACGGCCGCGCCGAGACTGTGATGGAGCCCGGCGAGTTCGCGATCCGCGGCGGCCTGATCGATCTCTTCCCGCCGGGCACGGACGAGCCCCTGCGCCTCGACCTGTTTGGCGATACGCTGGAGGAAATCCGCTCCTTCGATGCCATGAGCCAGCGCTCGACCGGCCCGCGTGACGAAGTCGTGCTGTTGCCGGTGAGCGAAGTGCTGCTTACCACCGAAGGCATCGCTCGTTTCCGCAGCGGCTATCGCGAGCTGTTCGGCAATGTCGGCGGCGATGACATCCTGTACGAGGCGGTGTCGGCCGGTCAGCGCCACGTCGGCATGGAGCATTGGCTGCCGTTGTTCCACGAGAAGATGGAGACGATCCTCGACTATTGCCCTGACGCGACAGTGACCTCGGACCACCAGATCGCCGAGGCGTTCCAGGCGCGGCACGAGTTGATCGCCGATTACTACGATGCCCGGCGCAAGACCGGCGGCAAGGGTGGCATGAGCGGTGCCGCAGACTACAAGCCGATCGCACCTGAATTGCTTTATCTCGATCCGAAAGTGTGGGATGGCCTGCTCGGTGGGCGGACCGTTGCCGCCTTCACGACTTTCGACGCTTCTCCGTCAGCCACCAATACGATCGATCTTCGCGGTCGCCGCCATGAAGGCTTTGCCCAGGCGCGCACCGCGCAGGGCGTCAATCTATTCGACAAGGTGGCCGAGCATGTGAAGGCCGCCAACGGCGGCGGACGCCGGGTGGTGGTCGCGGGCTACACCGAGGGTTCGGCAAGCCGGCTGCAACATCTCCTGCAGGAGCATGGGGCGACGACGCCCGTTCCCGTACCCGATCTCGCCACCATGCTCGGACTGCCCCAGGGCGTGATCGGCGTCGCGATCTGGCCGCTCGAGCATGGTTTCGTGCTGGATGGGCTGGAGGTCATCGGCGAGGAGGACATCCTCGGTGATCGCCTGTCGCGGCCGGCCAAGAAGCGGCGGCCGTCGGAACGCTTCATCGCGGAGGCCTCGGCGCTCAGCGAAGGCGATCTTGTCGTTCATCGCGAGCATGGCGTCGGCCGTTACGAGGGGCTGGTGACGCTGGAGATCCAGAACGCCCGTCACGACTGTCTGAGGCTGACCTACGAAGGCGGCGACAAGCTCTTCCTGCCGGTCGAGAACATCGACGTGCTGAGCCGCTACGGCGCGTCGGAAGAGGGTGCCGTCCTCGATCGTCTGGGCGGCGTCGCCTGGCAATCGCGCAAGGCGCGGCTGAAGCAGCGCATTGCCGACATGGCCGACCGGCTGATCAAGATCGCGGCCGAGCGCGCGATCCGGCGCGGCGAGACGATGGTGCCGCAGGACGGGCTCTACGAGGAATTCTGCGCCCGTTTCCCCTATGCCGAGACCGAGGACCAGCTCCAGGCGATCTCGGACGTGCTGGAAGACCTTTCCTCCGGCAAGCCGATGGACCGGCTGATCTGCGGCGACGTCGGCTTCGGCAAGACCGAGGTGGCGCTGCGCGCCGCCTTTGTTGCCGCGCTCTCCGGCAAGCAGGTGGCGATCATCGGCCCGACGACCCTGCTGGCGCGACAGCATCACCGGACCTTCCTGGAGCGCTTTCAGGGACTGCCGGTCCGGATCGGGCGCCTGTCGCGTCTGGTTACCGCGAAGGAGTCGAAGGAAACCAAGGCGGCGCTCAAGGAAGGCACGGTCGACATCGTCATCGGCACCCATGCGCTGCTGGCCAAGAGCATCGACTTCAAGGACCTTGGCCTCTTGATTGTGGACGAGGAGCAGCATTTCGGCGTCGGTCACAAGGAGCGGCTGAAGGAACTGCGGGCCGATGTCCATGTGCTCACGCTGACGGCGACGCCGATCCCGCGGACGCTCCAGCTTGCACTCACCGGCGTGCGCGACATGAGCCTGATTGCCACGCCTCCCGTCGATCGCCTCGCCGTGCGCACCTTCGTGACCCCATTCGACGCCGTCGCCATTCGCGAGGCGCTGCTGCGCGAGCAGTATCGCGGCGGCCAGAGCTTCTACGTCTGCCCGCGCATCGAGGACCTGGCCACGGTCGCGGCCGAGTTGCGCGAGCTGGTGCCCGAGATGCGCATGGCCATGGCGCATGGCCGCCTGGCGCCGACCCAGATCGAGAACACGATGCAGGATTTCGTTGACGGCAAGTTCGACGTTCTGCTGTCGACCAACATCGTCGAGAGCGGTCTCGACATCCGCAACGCCAACACGATGATCATCCATCGCGCCGACATGTTTGGCTTGGCCCAGCTCTACCAGCTGCGCGGCCGCATCGGCCGCGGCAAGACCCGGGCCTATGCCTATCTGACGGTGCCGCCGGGCAAGGCGCTCAACGAGGCGGCCTCGAAACGGCTCGACGTGATGCAGACCTTGGACACGCTGGGCGCGGGCTTCCAGCTCGCGAGCTACGATCTCGACATTCGCGGCGCCGGCAATCTTTTAGGCGAGGAGCAGTCCGGCCATATCCGCGAGGTCGGCATCGAACTTTACCAACAGCTCCTCGACGAGGCCGTGGCCTCGGCGCGGGGCAGGGCAGAGGAGGCCGAGAAGGCCGATTGGTCACCGCAGATCAACCTCGGCATCCCGGTGCTCATCCCCGAGGAATACGTCGGCGAGCTCAGCGTGCGGATGGGGCTCTATCGCCGGATCGGCGCGCTGGAGAGCCAGGCGGAGATCGATTCCTTCGCGGCCGAAATGGTCGACCGGTTCGGCAAGATGCCGGTGGAGGCCGAGTTCCTGCTCAACACGGTGGCTCTGAAGATGCTCTGCCGCGCCTCGGGGGTCGAGCGGATCGATGCCGGCGAGAAGGCGTTGGTCCTGTCGTTCCACGACAACAAGTTCGCCCGGCCCGACAAGCTCATCGCCTGGATCCAGAAGAACGCGCCTTTGGTGAAGCTGCGGCCCGACCACCGCGTGATCGTGCAGCGAGTTTGGGCCGACGAGCGGCAGCGGATTTCCGGCGTGACTTCGATTTTGGCCGGGCTGGCGAAACTCGCGGCTTGAGAAGCGTCTTCGCCGTCCGGCGTGCGCAACGCAGCAGCCAGTCGCCGAGCCGCCTGTCGCCGGAGGCGCGGGCGAGAATGACGGCGCCGATCGCGAGGATTGCCGCGGCCGTGGCATCGGCATCGAGCTTGCGCCGCCGGCCGCGCGCCAATTCACCGATCGCGGCATGAAGCTGGTTGGCATATTCGAGTTGGGCCGCCAGGGGGCCGCGCGCGACGTCGCCGGGCAGGGTGGCCAGGGCGCAGGCAAGCGCGGTCGCTGCCAATGAGTCCTTGTCGAGATACTCATCCAGGACGGCTTCGACTTTGCCGGCCCGCAGCCGGCTCGTCAGCCCGTTCCCGGCCCCTATCGTCTCGGCGAACAGATCGTCCTTCGAGGTGAAATGGGCATAGAAGGCGCCGCGGGTGAGGCCGGCCGCCAGCATGATGTCGTCGATGTTGGTGCCGGCGTGGCCACGCAGGCGGAACAGACGGGCGGCGTGTTCGACGATTTCGACCCGGGTGCGGGCCTTGCGAGCGGGGCTTATGGGCATTCCGGCCTCAAAATATGTCGATCAACATATCATATGTTAATAGACATATCACCCGATCAGACTGTCGATTGGGCCGCACTGGTGGCCGCATCGCGCTCGGCGAGATTGAAGACCTCGACGAAGGCGGACGGCGGCTGGGCGCCGGAGACGGCGTACTTGCGGTTCACGATGAAGCAGGGGACGCCGTTGATGCCGAGGCGCCGGGCGTAAACGTCGGAGGCCACGACCTCCTGGCGGCCCTCGTCGCTATCGAGGTAGCGCTGCGCCAGTGTCTCGTCGATCCCGGCGCGTACGGCGCACTCGACCAGCGTATCGAGATCGCCGATGTCGAGGCCTTCCTCGAAATAGGCCTTGAAGAGTTCGGCCACGACCTCGTCCTGAACCTCGCTCTTGGCGCTCCAGTGGACCAGCCGGTGCGACAGGACGGTGTTGGGCGTGCGCTTGATGCGCGAGAACTGGAATTCGATGCCCGCCTCGCGGCCGCTCTCGGCGATGGCCTGGTAGATCTGGCGCGGCCGGTCGCCGCCGCCGAACTTGGCGCGGACATAATCGTCGCGGGTCATGCCCTCGGCCGGCATGTCGGGGTTGAGCTGGAATGGCCGCCAGGAAATGGCCACGTCGTTGCGCCCGCTTAGCGCCAGGGCACGCTCGAAGCGGCGTTTGCCGATGTAGCACCAGGGGCAGATCGTGTCGGAGACGATGTCGACGTAGATCATGGTGAGAGTTTACGCTTTTCACGCCAATGCAGGAAGAGACCGGCCGCCGCGGCGACGCCCAGCGCAATGGAGGTGAGCCAGGCTGCACTTGGCCAGCCCGCCGCGGCGACCAGCGCACCGGTGATCGGCGGCCCCATGAGGCTGCCGATGTTCGAGCCCTGCATGAGCAGGCCGGTGGCAGCGCCGGCGAGCTGCGGCCGCGGGGCGTGGACCGGGATGGCCGTGAACAGAGAGCCCGGAATGACGCCGATCACGGCGGAGTAGATGCCGGCCAGCACCAGCCGCAGGACGTCGGGTACGCCGTCGACGAAGATGCCGGCGGCGCAGAACGACATGGAGACCGCGGCGCCCACGATCACGACGACGCGCGGCACGCCGTGATGCAGCAGCCAGCCCGCCGAGAGATTGCCGGTGACGTTCACCATGGCGACCAGCGCGGTGACGATCGCAGCGGTTGAGGTCGAGACGCCGAGCCGGTCGATCTGGAGTGTGGGCAGGAAGCCCACGACGGCGAACCAGCAACAGGAATAGGCGCCAAAACAGAGAGCGATGGCGAGCGGCCCGCCGCTGGTCGCCACTTCCTTCATTTCACCCAGCACGGGACGATGGGCGACCGGAACGGGATCGAGTTCGCGGCGCCGGAGCGCGCCGATGAGCAAGGCGACGACCATGAGGACCGAGGCAGCCGAGGCCACCAGCCAGACGATGCGCCACGAGGCGCCGGGCAGGATCATGGCGGCGATCAGCATCATCGTGCCCGCACCCGCCGGCATATAGGTCGTCCAGATCGCCATGGCGATGCGCTGGCTGGCCGGCGTGCAGATCCGCAGCAGCAGGGTCGGGGCGGCAACGGCGACGGCGATGAAGCCCAGCCCCTCGACCACGCGCGTCACCAGCAGGAGATCGACGCTGCCGGCGAAGGCGCCGAACAGGCTCGCGAGCGCGCAGAGGCCGGTCCCGAGCAGGACGAGGCGGCGGTGCCCAAAGCGGTCGGCAGTCAGCGCGATCGCCATGCCGCCCAAGGCCGTGACCAGGTTGATGGTCGAGAGCAGCCAGCCGGCCTGGCGCAGGCTCGCATCCAGCTCCTCTCGGATCGACGGGATCGATGGGGGCATCTTGCCGACATGGAAGGCGGCAACGACACCGGCCGCGACCAGCAGGCCGACCAGCGGCCACGGCGTGCGCATGTTTCCTCTCGCAACGGCTCTCGCCTATAAGGCGGCCATGAAACAAGGGAGCCGCGGCGATGTCCAAGCTATTCGACCTTAGCGGCAAGGTGGCCCTGGTCACCGGCGCATCGTCAGGGCTTGGTGCGCATTTCGCCCATTGCCTCGGCGCCGCCGGCGCTTCGGTCGTGCTGGCGGCGCGCCGTGCCGACCGGCTGGCATCGCTGCAGGCGGAACTCAGCGCCAAGGGCGTGAAGGCGACCGCGGTCGATCTTGATGTGCAGTCCGGCGCGTCGGTCTCCGCTGCGCTCGATGCGGCGGGGCCACTCGACATCGTGGTCAACAATGCCGGTATCTCGATCGTGAAGCCCGCGCTCGATATGCCGGAAGAGGATTGGGATTCCGTCGTCGATACCAACCTGCGCGGTGCGTGGCTGGTGGCGCAGGGCGCCGCCAAGCGCTGGGTCGCCGACAAGCGGCCGGGCAGCCTCGTCAATATCGCCTCGATCCTGGGCCTGCGCACCATCGGCCAGGTGGCGCCCTACAACGCCTCGAAGGCCGGCCTCATTCATCTGACACGCGCGCTGGCGATGGAGTGGGCGCGCCACGACATCCGGGTCAATGCGATCTGCCCCGGCTACATCGAGACCGAGATGAACGGTCCGTTCTGGAGAACACCGGGCGGCCAGCGATTGATCGACCGCATCCCGCAGCGGCGCATCGGCCAGCCCGGTCATCTCGACGGCGCCCTGCTGCTGCTGGCGTCCGAGGCCGGCGCATTCATGACCGGCAGCGTCGTGACCGTCGACGGCGGTCACACCGTCAATTCGCTGTAGCGCTCACCAGCCGTTGATGCGGTCGTAGACGTCGACCACCGACTTGCCGCCATCGAGGTCGCTGTCGACGACGTAGTAGCGGTCGTAGGCCGCCGCGGTGATGCAGGCATGGTTGGGCAGGATGCGGACCCGCGAGCCGACCGGCAGATCGGCGTAAGGGAGCGGGCTGTCCGAGCCGACGAAGCCGTGCTCCTGCGAGCAGTCCACCACCGCCATGCCAGGTGTCGAGCTGCCGGCGATCGTGCCGAAGCCGACCTTGGGCTGGAACTCCTGGGCGCTGATGTCCTTGGACAGCGCCAGCGCACCGGCATCGACCAGGAGCTGATTGCGGTGCGGGTAATGGCCGATCACCGAGGCCAGCACCGAAAGCGCGAGGTCGCCCGCGCCGCAGGAGCCGATGAACTCCTGGTCGAGATCGTTGAAGACGTAGACGCCCGGCCGCATCTCGGTGATGCCGGTGAAATCCCTCGAGTGCGTGGCGGTCGGTGTCGAGCCGCCGGAGACGATCGGGCAGGGGATGCCGGCAGCGCGCAGCGCCTCGGCCGCGCCCACGATGGCGCGCCGTTCCTGCTCGGCCACGGCGGCAATGCCGTCGGGCGTACTGTGATGATAGGAGTGGCCGGCATGGGTCATGACGCCGGCCAGATCGACGCCGGGTGCCTCGTGCAGCACCCTGGCGATATCCAGCAGGCCGGGCAGTGCCGGGAACGGCAGGCCGGCGCGGCCGGCGCCGCTGTCGATCTCGATGAAGACGGAGAACGTGTCGCCTGACGTGGCGGCCGCAGCGATGGCTTTGGCAACGGCCAGATTGTCCGTCACCACCCGGAGGTTGACGCCCTTGCGGCGCAGTTCCGTGATGGCCGGCAGCTTGGCGGGCACGATGCCGACGCCGTAGAGAATGTCCTTGAAGCCGCCGTCGGTGAAATAGCGCGCTTCTGCGAGTGTCGACACGGTGATGCGGCCGTCATGGCCCTCGACGGCCATGCGGCCGACCTGGACGGATTTCGCGGTCTTGAGGTGGGGGCGCAGCGTCACACCGGCGTCACGGAGCCGCTCGCTCATGCGCTTGAGGTTGCGGCGGAGGATCGCCCGGTCGAGAATGAGAGAGGGCGTCGGGAGTTGGTCGATCGTCTGTATGGCCATGGTGACAATTCTAGCATGCCGATCGAAAACGAACGCAAATTTGTCCTGGACGATGATGGCAAGCTCGAAGCGCGTCTGGCGGAGATGCCCGGCGTCACGCGCACGGTCGTGCAGCAGGCTTACCTAGACGCCCCGGGTCTGCGCATCCGCTCGATCGAGACGAGCGCCAAGCGCACCCATATCTTTACCTACAAGCGGGAGATCGACCGCAAGGTGGTGGAGATCGAGACCGAGATCGCCGCGTCCGACTTCGATCGCCTGTGGAGCCAGCGCCGCGAGTCGCTCCGCAAGACGCGCTATTCGTGGCCGGACGGGCACTTCCACTGGGACGTCGACTTTTTCAAGACCGCGGACGGCCGGACCTACTTCGCCATGGCCGAGGTCGAGATGCCGGAGAACGACGTCGCACCGCCGCCGCTCTCAGCCCGGCTCGCCAGCCACTTCCTGGCCGACACGCCCCATCGCGATCCGCGCTTCACGTCCAAGCGCCTGTCGGACCCGGTGTTTGCCGCGGAGCTGTTGGCCGACATTCGCCTAAAAGGGAAAGTCGTATGAAGATCGCCAGGATCGACAGCCATTCGGTAAAAGTGCCCTTCACCTTCGGTGGCAATCCGACGGGTTATGGCGGGCGCAACTGGACGACCAACAACATTCTGCTCGTGCGCGTCGAGACCGACACCGGACTGGTCGGCTGGGGCGAGGCGTTCTGCTACGGCTGCACCGACGCCGTGCGGGCGGCGCTCGACCACATGATTGCGCCCATCGCCATCGGCCGCGACGCCGGCGACATCGGCCGCCTGTCGCGCGACCTGCAGCAGATGCTGCATCTGTTCGGCCGCTACGGCATCACCACCTTCGCCCTGTCGGGCCTCGACATCGCGCTGTGGGACATCGCCGGCAAGGCCGCGAACCTGCCGCTCCACCGGCTGCTGGGCGGCGCCGGCCGAGACAACTTGCCGGCCTATGCCAGCCTGTTGAAATACCGCGATCCCGAGCGCGTGGCGGCACGGGCCAGGCAGGCGCTCGACCAGGGCTATCGCCATATCAAGCTGCACGAGACGGAGGAGGCCGAGGTGAAGGCTGCGCGCGAGGCGGTGGGCAACGGTGTGGCGATCATGGTCGACACGAATTGTCCGTGGACGCCCGAGCAGGCGCGCCACATGACCCTGAAGCTGCGGCCTTACGATCTGCACTGGCTGGAGGAGCCGATCTTTCCGCCCGAGGATTTTACCGCGATCGCCAAGCTGCGCGCCGGGACCGGTGTCGCCATGGCGGCGGGCGAGAACAACTGCACGTCGTTTCAGTTCCGCGAGATGTTCGCCGCCGGCGCGGTCGACTATGCCCAGCCCAGCGTCACCAAGGTGGGCGGCGTGACGGAATTCCAGAAGGTGGCGGTGCTGGCCGATGCCGCCGGCGTGACGCTGATGCCGCACTCGCCCTATTTCGGGCCGGGCTTCCTCGCCACGCTGCAGCTCATGGCCGCCCGGGCAGAGCCGGATGGCATGATCGAGCGCTATCACATGGATCTGGAAGCCAACCTCTATGGCGAGCTGGTGAACCCTGTGAGTGGACGCTTCACCGTGCCGACAGGTCCGGGGCTGGGATGCGATCCCGACCCCGACGTGATCAAGACTTACGGGGCCTGATCCGAGGCACCTGGACCAGCGGCCACGGATCGGGAAGCTGGCCGACCGGGCAGTCGATCAGCATCGGGCCACCCTTGGCGATGCCGCGCGAGATCGCGGCGCCCAGTTCCTCTGGCGACTTCACCCGCACGGCATCGAGGCCGAAGCTCTCGGCCAGTTTGACGAAGTCCGGATTGCGCAGGTCGCTGGCGATGGTGCGGTTGTTGAACGACTGCTGCTGGATGCGGCGGACGTTGCCATAGGCACCGTCGCTGAACACCACAGCCACGACGCCGATGCCGTGCTGCGCCGCTGTCGCCATCTCCATGGCCGTGAACAGGAACCCGCCGTCACCGCTGATCGACACGACAGGCGTGTCGGGCCTGGCGCTCTTGGCGCCGAGCGACGTGGCATAGCCCCAGCCCAAGGTGCCCTGATAGCCCGTCGAGAGGAAAGTGCGCGGCTTGTAGGTCGGGTAGGCGAGGCGGGCAGCGTAGCCCATTTGCGTCAGCTCATCGACCAGGATGCCGTCTTCTGGCAGCGCCTTGCGGATCGCCTCGAGGTAGGCGATCTGCGGCGCGATCGTGTCGTGGATCCTCTTCGAGGCTGCCGCCTTCGTCTCGGCGACCGACTCGGCGCGGCCGTTGCGCTTGGTGTTGTGCTTGGCCAGCCGGTTGGCCAGAGCCTTCAGCGTTGCGGCCGCGTCGCCCACGATGCCGATTTCAGGTTTGCGCTGACGGTCGAGTTCCTCGCTGTCGACATCGATGCGGATGATCTTCAGCTGGTCGTCGAGGCCCCAGTTCTGTTGCTGCGGCTGCAGGCGCGTGCCGACCGCAAGGACGACATCGGCCTCGCCCCAGAAGCGGTAGCCGGCCGGCATGGTGACGGAAAGCCTGTGCCGCCCGTCGATCACGCCCTGGCCCATGCGGCCGGTCATGACCGGCGCGTCGAGCATCTCGGCGATCAGCCGGACATATTCGCCAGCGGCCTGTGCGCCGCCACCGACGACGATCATCGGACGCTCCGCGGCACCCAGCAGCTTGGCCGCGCGCTCCACCGCCTCCTCGTCGACAGGGCAGGGATCGGCCTGCGCTGGAGTGGCGATCAGTTCGACCGGCGCCCGCCGTGCCCAAGTATCCAGGGCGCATTCCAGGCCAACCGGACGCGGCCGGCCGGAAAGCAGGCGCCGGAACGCCTCGTTGATCATGCCCGGCGCTTCCGCGGGCGACCGCAGACGATCGGCCCATTTGGTGAGGCCGCGCATGATGGAGAGTTGATCCGGCAATTCGTGCAACTGGCCGAGATTGCGGCCGATCATGGCCTGCTGAATCTGTCCCGTGAGGGCGAACACCGGCGCATTGGCGGCGTAGGCCGTCGACAGTGCCGCCGTGGTGTTCAGGAACCCCGGCCCGGGCACGACGACATAGGCCGAAGGCTTGCCCGTCGCCATGGCGTGGCCGAGGGCCATGTAGGCGCAGGCCTGTTCATGCCGCGCATGGATGGGGCGGATCGCATTGGTGCGGTCGTACAAGGCGTCGAAGAACGGATCGTTCTGGACGCCGGGCAGGCAGTAGAGCGTGTCGATGCCGTTCACTTCCAGCATCGACACGACGGCTTGGGCTGTAGAGAGGGTTTGCATTATCCTAGTCCACACGAGCTCCGGACTTGCGGATCACCGGCGCCAGGCGAGCCTCCTCGGCGTCGCGGAAGGCCAGGGTGTCGGCCGGCGATTGCCACCAGGCCGTGGCGCCGAGGTCGAGGAATTTGGCTTTCAGATCGTCGCTTTCCAGCGCCTTCTTGGAGAGCTCGGAAAGGCGGGACACGACATTGGGCGGCAGCTTCGCCGGCCCCGTGAGAGTGGTCCACGACACGATGTCGAACTCGGCCAGCGTCTCCGAGATGGTCGGCACTTCCGGCGCGACCGGCGTACGCTTGGCCGAGGTGACGGCAATCGGGCGAACCTTGTTGGCGCGAACCTGGGCCAGGGAACCGGGAATGTTGTCGAAGATCATATGAACCTGTCCGGCGAGCAGATCCTGCATGCCTGGCGCGGCGCCGCGATAGGGGACATGCACCATGTCCACGCCGGCGAGAATCTTGAAGAGTTCACCCGACAGATGCAGCGTCGTGCCGGAACCGGCCGACGCATAGGAATACTTGCCCGGGTTTTTCTTCAGGAGTGCGATCAGCTCCGGCACGTTCTTCACCGGCACCTCGAGATTGACCACCAGCATGTTGGGCAGCCACCACATGGTGGAGATGAAAGTGAAATCCGCGCGGGCGTTGAACGGCATCTTGGCATAGAGCGTCGGGGCGATCGCGTGGCTGGCGACGCCGCCCAGGCCGAGCGTGTAGCCGTCCGGATCCGATTTCGCGAGGACATCCATGCCGACATTGCCGCCGGAGCCGCCCTTGTTCTCGACGATCCACTGCTGCCCGGAGAGTTCCGACATCTTGGCGCAGAAGATGCGCGAGAGAGTGTCGGTGGCGCCGCCCGCCGGGAAAGGGTTGATGTAGCGCACGGTCTTGTTGGGGTAGATCCCCTGGGCACGAACAACAGCAGGGGCGGCAAGGGCACCGACCAAGCCAGCCACGATCGTCCGGCGCCCGATGGCGCTCTTGAATTCGTCCATTTCATTTCCTCCCAATTTTTGCGACGTGAGCTTGCCAAAGACGGGGCTCGCCGTCGATTGCTCTCCCCGAATCCTGCCCAGATGTGGCGCGATTGTGTCCGACGACGCCATCATAGGCTCTCCTGGCGCTTTCCTGGCGCTTGAAAAGTCGGAAAATGCTGTCACTTATGGGGCCGAACCGCAGGTCGGCATTGGGGTCCGTCCGCGGCGCCACGAGGTACGATCATGCGGGGTTTTGTCGGGCGCATTATGCTTGGCGCGGTTGCCTGTGCGGCAAGTGCCAGCCTGCTTGGGTGGGCGCTGCAGCCGGCCTATGGTCAGGCGCCGGCCAAGCCGCCGCAGGCTATAGCCAAACCAGCGCCGCCGGTGCAGACGGAAGAGCCGGCCAAGCCCGCGCAGCAGGGCGGGCCTCCCGCAATCGATGTCTGCAACGGTCTGACGGGTGCGGACGCGGCCCAGAAGGTCATCGCTTGCACGGAGGCGATCAAGACCGGCTCGCTCGTCGGCGGCCCGCTGGCCCTAGCCTATCTCAATCGCGGCCTGTCGGAGAGCGGGGCGGGCAGCCCCGCGCGTTCCAAGGCCGATTTCAGGGAAGCGATTCGGATCTTCAACGAGGCGATCAACGCCCAGCCGACCAATCCCTATCTCTATACGCAGCGCGGCGTCGTCTACCAGACCATCGGCGAGGCCGACCGGGCGATCATCGACTACAGCGATGCCATCCGCCTCGCGCCGCGGGAAACCTACCCGCTGATCAATCGCGCCGTCGTCCTCTACACCCGAAAGGACAACAATGAGGGCGCGATCGCCGATCTCACCGCAGCGTTGAAGATCAATATCCGCGAGATCAGCGCCTGGATCAACCGCGGCATCGTCCATCGAAAGAAGGGCGATCTGAACAAGGCGATCGCCGATTTCACCGAAGCGATCAAGCTCCTGCCTCCCAAGATCGAACCGGTGCGAGCCACCTTGCTGCCAGACTCTGTGACGAGCCAGCTGGCGCCGCAGGGCAGGGACCAGAATCGGATCGCGCTGCAGGCGGCCTTCGTCTATTTCCAGCGCGGCTTGTCCTACTACGACAAGAACACGTACGACCAAGCGATTGCCGATTTCAGCGAGGCGATCCGCCTCAATCCCAACGATGGCTCGTCATGGGTCGGCCGCGGTGCCGCCTACATGTACAAAAACGATCTGAAGAAGGCGATCTCCGACTTCGACGAGGCCGTAAAGCTGGCGCCGGGCCAGGCTTTCACCCACATGCAGCGGGGCATCGCCTACCACCGGATCGGCGATGCCGACGGCGCGATCGACGATTACACCGCCGCCAACAAGCTCACGCCCAAGGACCCCACGCCGCTCGTCAACCGCGGCATCGTTCTCTACACCAAGAAGGGCAGGTTCGACGAAGCGATCACCGACTTCGATGCGGCGCTCAAGCTCAACCCCAAGGAGGTGAACGCGCTCGTCAATCGCGGCGTCACCTATCGCCAGAAGAACAATCCCGATCGTGCCATCCTCGATTTCACGGAGGCATTGAAGCTCGGCATGCAGACCGCCGAAATCCTCCGGCTTCGCAAGGAGGGTCCGGGCGCCATGGACGGCGAGAAGGCGCAGGCCGCGGATCAGGTGGCGAATGCCTACTACCAGCGCGGCATGGCCCAGGTCGACAAGCAGGAATACGACGAGGCCCTCAAGGATTTCGAACTGGCCATGCAGATCAACCCCAAGGAGCCCCGCGCCTTCCTCGGACGGGGCGCGACATACCTGAAGAAGGGGGATGCCGGTCAGGCCGTCAAGGACCTCGACGAGGCGATCCGGCTGGCGCCGGGCATGGCGTTCGCCTATTTCGAGCGCGGCACTGCGTATCATCGCATCGATGACTACGACCACGCGATCGCCGACTACACTGAGGCTATCAAGATTGATCCCAAGGAGCCGCTGACATTCATCAATCGCGGCATGGCCTACATCTTCCAGAACAAGGTCGACGCCGCCATTGCCGACTTCGACTCGGCCCTCAAGCTCAGTCCCGACAACTTCAGCGGGCTTATCCAGCGAGGCTATGCCTATGCGTTGAAGCGGGATTTCCCCCAGGCGATCAGCGACGTCAACGAAGCCGTGAAATTGAGTCCGAGCGATCCGACTGCCCGCTACTATCTGGGCCTCGTCTATGCGCTTCGCGGCGATACCTCGCGCGCGCTCGAGGAAATCACCGATGCGATACGCATCGATCCCACGAATGCCCGCTTCTACGGCAGTCGGGCGAGCATCTATTCGGGGGCGGGCGACTACGACAAGGCCATCGAGGATCTCAACCAGATAATCAAGCTGCGTCCCCGGGACGCCGCCAACTTCCTCAACCGCGGGATCGCCTACTTCAGCAAGGGCGACTACGAAAAGTCGATCGCCGACTATACCGACGCGCTTCGCCTGGACGCGAAGATGGTGCCGGCGCTCAACAATCGCTGCATGGCCCACGCAGTCCTCGGCAGGAACCTGACCCAGGCGCAGGCCGATTGTGCCGAGGCCCTGAAGCTCGAGCCCCGGGATTCCTTTGTGCACATCAATCGCGGGCTCATCGAGCTGAAACTGCACCAATACGCAAAGGCGATCGCCGAATACGACGCTGCGCTTGCCATCGATCCCCAGCGCGCCCGCGCGTACTACGGACGCGGCCTGGCCAAGGTCAAGACCGGCGACAAGGCGGGCGGCGAGGCCGACATCCTGACGGCCAAGGGCTTGCAGCCCAACGTCGCCGAGGAATTCGCGCGATACGGCGTGAACTAGGCCGTCACGGCGGTGCTTGGCGGA